>CASEEU010000077.1 GCA_949287075.1 uncultured Eubacteriales bacterium
ATCTTACACCAAGGTAGAATAGCAGAAATGAAAACAGGTTAAGGAAAAACATTAGTTGCAACACTTCCTGTATATTTAAATGCACTAGAAGGAAAAGGAGTTCATGTAATTACTGTAAATGACTACTTAGCAAAAAGAGATAGTGAATGGATGGGTAAATTATATAAATTCTTAGGACTATCTGTTGGTTTAGTAATTGCAGGAATGGAACCAAAAGCAAAACAAGAAGCATATAATAGTGATATTACATATGGAACAAACAACGAATTTGGTTTTGATTACTTAAGAGATAATATGGTTATTTATAAAGATCAATTAGTACAAAGAGGATTACATTATGCCATTGTCGATGAGATTGATAGTATTTTGATTGATGAAGCTAGAACACCACTTATCATTTCAGGTAGAGCAAACCAATCATCTGATTTATATAAAAAAGCAGATAACTTTGTTAGAAGATTAACACCAAAAGTTATTGTAGAAGAAGATGTAAAAGATTATGAACAAGCAGAAGATAATGAAAAATATGATTATATCGTAGATTTAAAAGCAAAATCTGCATCATTGACACAAAAAGGTATCAAAAAAGCAGAAGAAGCATTTGGATTAGAAAATTTCAACGACTTAGAAAACTCAACATTAGTACATCATGTTAATCAAGCTTTAAGAGCACATGGGGTTATGAAAAAAGATATTGACTATATCGTAAAAGATGGGGAAGTATTAATTGTTGATGAATTTACAGGTCGTATCATGTATGGAAGAAGATACAACAATGGATTACATCAAGCAATTGAAGCAAAAGAACATGTAAAAATTGCAGATGAATCAAAAACTTTGGCAACCATCACATTCCAAAACTATTTTAGAATGTATGATAAATTATCTGGTATGACAGGTACTGCTATGACAGAAGAAGCAGAATTCGAAGAAATCTATAATTTAGACGTTGTAGAAATACCAACCAATAAACCAATGATTCGTAAAGATGAAAATGATGTTATTTATAAAAATGAAAATGCAAAATTCAGAGCAATTGTAAGAAGTATCAAAGAAAGTCATGAAAAAGGTCAACCTGTTCTAGTAGGTACAGTTTCTATTGAAAAATCTGAAAAATTAAGTAAATTATTAAAACAAGAAGGTATCAAACATGAAGTATTAAATGCCAAATACCATGAAAAAGAAGCAGAAATTGTTGCACAAGCTGGTAAGTTTGGAGCAGTAACGATTGCAACAAATATGGCAGGACGTGGTACTGATATTATCTTAGGTGGAAATAGCGAATTTTTAGCTAAAGAAGAAATGAGAAGAAGGAAAATATCTCATGAACTAATTGAAGAAGCCAACACCTATTATGAAACAGATAATGAAGATATTTTAAATGCTAGAAAACAATTCAAAGAATTAGTAGACAAATATGAGGAACAAATTAAAGAAGAAAAACAAAAAGTTATTGATGCTGGTGGATTAAAAATTATCGGAACAGAAAGACATGAATCAAGAAGAATTGATAACCAGTTAAGAGGACGTTCTGGACGTCAAGGAGATATTGGTGAATCTAAATTCTATATTGCATTAGATGATGATTTAATGAAAATCTTTGGTGGAAATGCTATCACAAAAGTATATAACTCATTAGGTGCAGATGAAGATATGCCAATTGATTCTAAAATTATATCTAAAGCAGTTGAAAATGCGCAAAAGAAAGTAGAAGGAAGAAACTTTACGATTCGTAAAAATGTATTAAAATATGATGATGTTATGAATGCACAAAGAGAAATTATTTATGCACAAAGACGTGAAGTATTGAATGGTGAAAATATTCATGACAATATCATCGATATGGTAAATGCTGTTGCTGATGCTACTGTTCAAATGTATGTAGACCCAGAAAATAGCGAAGTAAATGTAGAGGCTTTAAATCAAGATCTATTAAATACTTATGGTATTGACATGTTAACAGATATTAAAGAACATGTTTCAGAACCTGAAAAAATAACAGAAGAGCTTATTAAAAAAGCAAATGCGAAATATCTAGAAAAAGAAACAGATATTGGTTCTGAAGAAATGAGAGAACTTGAAAGAGTTGTTATGCTTAAAGTAGTAGACGAAAAATGGATGAACCATATTGACAGTATGGATGAATTAAAAAATGGTATAGGACTTCGTGCTTATGGACAACAAGATCCTGTTGTTAAATACAGAATTGAAGGTATGGATATGTTTGAAGAAATGATTTCAGACATTAAAGTAGATGTAACCAAAATTTTAATGAATATTCGTCAGCAAGGAGAAACCAAAAGACAAGAAACTGTTAAAATCACAGGCGCTGCACTAGAAGCTATTCATAGTGTAGATGGTGGAGCAAAAATTGGAACAGATGTTGATAGAACAATTAGAAATGACGGACCAAAGGTAGGTAGAAATGACCCATGTCCATGTGGTTCAGGTAAAAAGTATAAGAACTGCTGTGGAAGAAATCAATAGATCAAATATTACATAAAATCTAAAAAGAATTTAGTATAAACTAAATTCTTTTTTACATTACATAAAATATATATATGTATTATATTGTTATTTAATACATTTTGTATTATAATACAAAAGAATCAAATATAAACATATTCTAAGGAAGGGGTAAAGCAAAATGACCAACATCAGACATCTAAACAGTCGGAAACTGGAGATTCAACTCAGTCCAAGTAAAATGCCTATTGAAGAAAGACTAGAGCATTTGATTTGGATAGCATGCCAACATAATGCAGAACATGCATATAGGCAATCAACCAGTACTCTTTCAATAGAGTGCAAGACCGATGAGGATATGAAAACCATTACGGAAGAAATTAAAAACTATCTTCGTAAGGGTTAACCTCTACCTAGAAACAAAGTTCTTTATGTTTCCAGGTTTTTAACAAGTAAAGTAGATTCAGAAAGAAACTATTTATATTTCTGAATCTACTTTTAACTTGATTTTTTTCATGAAATCATATAATATAAGAGAAGATAGGAGTGTGATGACATGTTAGAACTAGAAGAAAATTCAAGACTTCTAAAAATATTAGAAGAAAAATTACAAGATTTGGGTGAGTCACTTTGACATTACTAATTTAGAAAATGAATTAAAAGATTTAGAGTCTGAAACTTTAAAAGAAGACTTTTGGCAAGATACTAAACAATCTAATAAAGTCTTGACAAAAATAAAGCATATTAAAAACAAAGTAAGTGAATATAAAAAAATAGAAAATGAAATACAAAATTTGAATGAACTAACAGATTTAACTAATATGGAACCCGATGAAGAGATTGCAAAAGATATTATTAAAAGTACAAAAATTTTAGAACAAGAAATAGAAAAATTAGAAATTGCTACTTTGTTATCTGGAAAATATGATGCTAATAATGCCATTGTAACCATTCATCCTGGAGCAGGAGGAACAGAATCTCAAGATTGGGCTGAAATGTTATATAGAATGTACACTAGATGGGCAGATAAAAATGGATATACTGTGACAGAACTAGATTACTTAGAAGGAGAAGAAGCAGGTATAAAAAGTGTAACATTTGAAATTATTGGTGAATATGCCTATGGATATATGAAAGGGGAAATGGGGGTACATAGATTAGTTAGAATATCTCCATTTGATAGTGGGGGAAGAAGACATACTTCATTCGCCTCAATAGAAGTTTTACCTGAAATTACAGATGATATTGAAATCGATATTAATCCAGATGATTTAAGAATTGATACCTATAGAGCTTCAGGAGCAGGGGGACAGCATATAAATAAAACATCTTCTGCCGTAAGAATTACACATATTCCAACCAATATTGTAGTTGCCTGCCAATCTGAACGTTCTCAAATACAAAATAGAGAAACTGCTATGAAAATGTTAAAATCAAAATTGTTAGACTTAAAAGAAAAAGAACATAAAGAAAAAATAGAAGATTTAAAGGGTGAACAAAGGGAAATTGCTTGGGGAAGCCAAATTCGTTCTTATGTATTTTGTCCATATACTATGGTAAAAGACCATAGAACCAACTATGAAGTAGGAAACGTAGAAGCTGTTATGGACGGAAAGATAGATGATTTTATGGAAAGTTATTTAAAATTTTCTAAATAATTTGACATATTTAAACATAATCGAATATAATATAGAAAGTTAAATTTAAATAAATTTAACTTTTTATTATTATGAAATAAAGAAGGTGCTCAATATGGAGGACATAATCGTTTTAAAATTTGGAGGTAGTTCTGTTTCTAATAATGAAAATCTAAAAACCGTTGCCAACAAAATTATTGATTTCAAAAATAACAATCAAAACATTGTTGTTATTTTATCAGCACAAGGAAAGACAACAGATAAGCTAATACATGAAGCTTATGAATTAACAGAGGAGGTTAACAAAAGAGAATTAGATGCATTAGTCAGCTGTGGAGAACAAATGTCATCTGCTAAATTAAGTATTTTACTAAATAGTTTAGGATTTCCCGCAGTATCCTTAACAGGATGGCAAGCTGGTATTTATACCAATAATACTAACCAAGATGCCTTAATTGAAACCATCAATACAGAAAGAATTTATTCAGAATTAGAAAGTGGAAATATTGTCATTATAACAGGATTTCAAGGAATTAATGAAAATCTAGATATAACCACTTTTGGTAGAGGTGGTTCTGACACAACAGCAGTTGCTGTTGCAGCAGCTTTAAAGGCAAAAAATTGTTATATTTTTTCTGATGTAGATGGAATATATTCATCAGATCCAAACAAAGTTCAGGGGACAAAAAAATTAACCAAACTTTCTTACGATGAAATGTTACAATTATCAAATGAAGGTGCAAAAGTATTGCACAACCGATGTATAGAAATTGGAGCAAAATATAATATACCTATCATCACAAAATCAACATTTAATGATAACTATGGAACAGTAATATCTGACCAAAAAATCGAAAAAAATGAAATCAAAAGTATCATCAAAAAAGATGTATCAAGGATATCTATTATAGGCAATGGAATCATTAGAAATACAGATGCTATCATAAAAGCAATTAATTTTATTAAACAAAACAAATTAGAAATGTTAGAATTTAATGTCTCTGAAAGTAAAATTTCTATTACATTTAAAACATTTGTTAGTGACAAAATGTTAGAAAAATTGCATAACGAGATATTTACAAATAAATAAAAAACTTGTTGTCTAAGACAATAAACACAAAATAGAATTACAATTAGGTAATTCTATTTTTTTATTGTTCTAAAATAGACAACCTCTGAATATATATAATTTAGATTAAAAATTTGGAGGTATGCATATGACAATTGATGAAAGAAAAACAATCAATACAGCTGTTATTCAAAACTTAATATTAGAAAATAGAGGAAAACTAAGTATATCAGGAGTTTTAGATGTTCTAAGTTTTGATGATCAAGTTATCATGGTAGAAACAGAACTAGGTCTACTTACTATAAAAGGAGAAAATCTTAGGATTACAAAATTAAGTATTGATACATCAGAAGTCATTGTAGAAGGAAATATATCTTATTTAGCATATAGTAATAAAGAAGTAGAAAAAAATAAAGGCAGTTTTATTAGTAAAATATTTAAATAAATTTTCATATTAGGGGGAAGCCAATGATTTATACTCAATTACATTTATTCTTAATATTTATCATAAATGGTTTGCTTATTGGATTACTATTTGACTTTTTTAGAATATTAAGGAAAGCCACAAGAACCTCTGATTTTATAACTTATATAGAGGATGCATTATTTTGGATTTTAACAGGATTTATTATATTATACTCTATATTTATATATAACAATGGTGAAATTCGATTATTTATGTTTTTAGCAATGATTATTGGTGTTTTAATATATAGTATATTTATCAGTAAATTTATATTAAATATTAGCTTAAGCATTATAAACTTTTGGAAGAAAATTTTTAGTGTAATCTTTAATATATTAAAAATCCCTATTAACTTTTTTGTTAAGATACTTAAAAAATTATTTTTTAATCCAATTTCATTTATTATCATCAATATTAGAAAATTTTTTACAAAATATTTTAAAAATTTTGTAATTTTATTAAGAAAAGCAAAAATATCTAACAAAATTGTAAAAAACACTAAAAATTAGAAGGATTTTTTTTTTTAATGTAGAATAATATATATGTGAAACTTTTAGTAAATGGAGAATACTTATGAAAAAAAATAAAAAAATTTTAAGAAATATATTTATTATAGCAATCATTGTTTATGTTGCTTTTGTATTTATTAATCAACAAAACACATTAAATGATTATAATAAGGATACTGAAAAATTAAATCAACAAATTGCTTCAGAAGAAGCAACAAATGAAAACTTAAATGAACAAAAAGAAAATGTTAATTCTCTAGAATTCATCGAAGAAATGGCTAGAGAAAAATTAGATATGTATTACCCTAATGAGAGAGTATATATGGATCAAGGAATGTAATCTTTTAGGATTATATTCCTTTTTTTGGAAAATTTTGTTTATTTTTTTAATTTTTTATGATATAATATGATTTGTATTAAGTTCGTTTTATTCCCATGTTATTTAAAATAATATAAAATATAATTATATATAAATTTAGGAGGTCTTATGTTAAATTTAGAATCAATGAATTTAGCTGATTTAAAACTATTGGCTAAAGAGCATAATATTAAAAATATTTCAAAATTAAAAAAAGAAGAAATTATAGAAGTACTAAAACAAGTATTAGATACAACAACTTCTACTATCCATCAAGACGAAAAATATGCTAACAATCATGACGAAGACAATGAAAATTGTGAAGAAGAGAAAAAGGAACCTATAGAAAGACAATATGATGAAAATGGAGAACCAATTGTAGATTACAAATTAACCAATGAAGGTGATGAAATCGTTGAAGGAATATTAGACATCATGCCAGATGGTTATGGGTTCTTAAGAGGGGATAATTACTTATCTAGTGAAAAAGATGTTTATATATCAATGGTACAAATCAGAAGATTTAGATTAGATACTGGAGATATCATAAAAGGAATTTCTAGATTCAGAGAAGGTGAAAAATTCCCTTCATTAATATTTGTTGGTGAAGTCAATGGAGAACATCCTGAAAAAGCTATTAAAAGAAAAAGATTTGATGAATTAATACCAATCTATCCTAATGAAAAATTAAAATTGGAAACTGTTCAAAATGATTATGCTACTAGAATTATAGATTTAATGTGTCCAATTGGAAAAGGTCAAAGAGGAATGATTGTAGCTCCACCAAAAGTTGGTAAAACGACTCTTCTAAAAAAAGTTGCAAATAGCATTAGTGAAAATAATCCAGAAGTAGAATTAATTGTTCTTTTAATCGATGAAAGACCAGAAGAAGTAACAGATATGAAACGTTCTATCAAAGGCCAAGTAATTCATTCAACATTTGATGAATTACCAGAACATCATGTAAAAGTTGCAGAAATGGTTTTAGCAAGAGCAAAAAGATTAATTGAACAAGGTAAAGATGTTGTTATTTTATTAGATAGTATTACTAGATTAACAAGAGCTTATAACCTTGTCATTCCTTCTTCAGGAAGAACTTTATCAGGTGGTATGGATCCAGCTGCATTACATAAACCTAAAAAATTCTTTGGTGCAGCAAGAAATATTGAAAATGGCGGAAGCTTAACAATTTTAGCCACAGCTTTAATTGATACAGGCAGCAGAATGGATGATGTTATATTTGAAGAATTTAAAGGTACCGGTAATATGGAAGTCCATTTAGATAGAAAATTGTCTGAAAGAAGAATATTTCCTGCAATTGATATTAATAAATCAGGTACAAGAAGAGATGATTTATTATTAACACCTACTGAAAGAGAAACAGTTTTTGCTTTAAGAAAAGCAATGAATGCAATGCCTGTTGCTGAAGTTACTGAACAAGTTATTAGTGAAATGACAAAAACAAAAAATAATGAAGAATTTGTAGAAAAGATGGATTCTTATCTACAAAGATTTAAATAAAAAATATAAAGTAAAAGAGAAGTAGGTTTAAAAATAAAATTTACTTCTTTTTTGTTTTTTGAAAACAAAAATGGAAAGGGAAGAGAGGTAATTGTAAAATTTTATAAAAAAGTAGATTTTCAAAATTTTATGGTTTTTTTGAATTTTAATTTTCAATTATGAATACAAAAATTTTATTTAAAACAAAATTTGAAAAAGTAAACAACAAGACTATAAAAAAATTTTTTCAGTTTATTAAAAAAATTATTAAAAAATGTATTTATTAAAATTTGAATAAAAATAAATAAGGTAAGCAAATTTTAAATCAAAAGAGGGATAAAATAAAAGAGAAAAAGGGAGTACCTAAAAATATATAATTATTTATCTATATATAACATTGCACAAAATCAAAGTTTTGTGCAAAAAGAGATAGGAGCATAATATAAAACAGCCATAAACCTATACTTCAGTTATTTCAATGCTTTTAGTTGTTCTAATATATACTAATATTCATTTATATATCTTTATTTTCTTATTATATTTATATTATATTCATTATTATTATAATCCTTTGTATTATAGTTATATCAATATTCTTATGACTCATTAAAATCAATTTTAAGACATTTTTTTATTTTACTTATATAATTTCATTACTATAATTATTTTACTTATTTTATTTTTAAATTTATATCTATAATTTTTTCTTATTATATATTTTTCATTCTTATATATTAAATTCTATGAAAATTTTTCAAAAATCTCCAAAGTGCCTATTTCTCCATATTTGCCTTATTTTACGGACAACAAACTATATGCCTAAAAAATAAAAACAGCTTAAAATCGATTCTCGTGCGTCGCTTTTTTGGCACTTTTTTGCATACCTATATATGATAGTAGTTTCTTCAAAAAAATCTACTTTTTAATGGTAATTTTCTAAAATCAATATTTAACCTAAAATTTTAAACAAGTAATTTATCAATCTAAAAATAAAAATGGCTTAAAATCGATTTTAGAAGGTCATTATTTTGTATGATTTTAGTTTATAATGCAGTTATTGCAATTATTATAGAACTTATTGGATTATAGTACAAAATGCAAATATTATATTAATTAGAATATATAAATCTGCAAACAAAATTCATTAAAATCAAAATTTATATAATATTTATATAATAAATGATTAATTTTACATTTCAATAATTAAAATTGCTTAAAAACGATTTTGAACTTAATGAAACAATAATTTAATTAAAATATTTTATAAATTCTATAAAAAATCACTAAATAACAAATGTTCGTTTTTTAGTATTACAATGTTTGCATTACAAAATTATAATTTTTAAAATTCTAAATATTTATAAATTGGTTTTCA
>CASEEU010000078.1 GCA_949287075.1 uncultured Eubacteriales bacterium
AAAAGCAAAGCATCAATTTACACAAAAAGAATTTTATCAGAATTGCAGATTGAAAAAATCAAAATGAATATAATTTAAATTCTATATCTATATAAAAGTAGAGATGATTTCACTTAAATAAAGGAGGGAATTAAAAACAATGGCTAATAATAAAACAACTAGAAAACCAGTTGCTAGAAGAAACAGAAAAAATATTGAAAAAGGCCAAGCACACATTCATTCTAGTTTTAACAATACAATTGTAACAATTACAGATGTACAAGGAAATGCAATTTCATGGGGAAGTGCTGGAGAATTAGGATTTAAAGGTTCTAGAAAAAGCACACCATATGCAGCTGGACAAGTTGCTGAAACAGCAGCAAAAGCAGCTATGGAACATGGATTAAAAACTGTAGAAGTATTTGTTAAAGGACCAGGTGCTGGTAGAGAAGCAGCAATCAGAGCTTTACAAACAGCAGGATTAGAAATCAGTGCGATTAAGGATGTAACACCAATACCACACAATGGTTGTAGACCACCAAAAAGAAGAAGAGTATAATTCAAAGAAATAAAGAGGAGCACATATTAGAAAAGGTCAACAATAAATCACAAGGGGAGAGGACATTCCTTAACCTAAGTGGAAATGACCTAGAGATATGGTGTGTCCCCTGTCATTAATAAGAGAAAGGAGAAATAAAATGGCAAGATATAAAGACGAGCAATGTCGTAGATGCCGTAGAGAAGGACAAAAATTGTTCTTAAAAGGTGATAGATGTTATTCAGATAAATGTAGTATTTCAAGAAGAAATTATGCACCAGGACAACATGGACAAAAAAGAGCAAAACTTTCTGAATACGGAACTCAATTAAGAGAAAAACAAAAAACAAAAGCATATTATGGAGTTGGAGAAAAACAATTTAGAAAATATTTTGAAATGGCTTCAAATAAAAAAGGTGTAACAGGTGAAAACTTATTACAAATTTTAGAAAGTAGATTAGATAATGTTGTATATAGATTAGGATTTGGAACATCAAGAGCACAAGCAAGACAATTTGTTAATCATGCTCAATTTGAAGTAAATGGTCAAAAAGTGGATATACCATCTTACTTAGTAAAACCAGGAGATGTTATTACAGTAAGAGAAATCAAAAAAGACAATTCAACAATTAAAGCAAATATTGAAGAATCTGCTAAGAGACCAGTTCCAGCTTGGTTAGAAAAAGATAATGAGAAAATGAGTGGTAAAGTATTAAGATTAGCGTCTAGAGAAGATATTGATATTCCAATCGAAGAACATTTAATAGTAGAGCTTTACTCAAAATAATAGTAAAAATTAATTATAAAGGTTTAATAGAAACTGTAATGATTTTACTAAAGAAACCTATGAAGTTTGTTAAAAGTTTGAGATATAATCTCGAATATTAGGAGGTAAAAATGATAGAATTTGAAAAGCCAAATATTGAATGTCTAGAGGTAGATGATACAAATAATTATGCAAAATTTGTATGTGAACCATTAGAGAGAGGATATGGAGTAACAATCGGTAACTCTTTAAGAAGAATACTACTTTCATCTCTTCCAGGATGTGCAATAACAAGTGCTAAAATTGATGGAGTTTTACACGAATTCTCAACTGTACCAAATGTTGTAGAAGATGTGCCAGAAATTATAGTAAACTTAAAAAGTGTTAGGCTAAAATTTTCAGAAAATGAAGAAAAAATATTAAGAATAGACCATAAAGGTGAAGGTGAAGTATTAGCAGGAGATATTATTACTGATGGAACAGTAGAAATATTAAATCCAGATTTACATATTGCCACTGTTTCAGAAGGTGGACATTTAAAAATTGAAATGACTGCTGATAGAGGAAGAGGATATAATTCATCTGAAAAGAATAAAAAACCAAACCAAGATATATCTGTACTTCCAATAGATTCTATCTATACACCAGTAAAAAAAGTAAACTATCAAGTTGAAAATACCAGAGTAGGACAAATGGTAGATTATGATAAATTAGTGATAGAAGTATGGACAGATGGTAGTTTAAAAGCTCATGAGGCATTAAGCTTAGCTGCAAAAGTAATGACAGGACATTTAGAATTGTTTATTGATTTATCAGAAGCAGCTAAAAATACACAAGTTATGATTGAAAAAGAAGAGTCAAAGAAAGAAAAAGTATTAGAAATGTCAATTGAGGAGTTAGAATTATCAGTAAGATCATTCAATTGTTTGAAAAGAGCAGGTATTGCAACAGTAGAAGATTTAACAAATAAAACAGAAACAGACATGATGAAAGTAAGAAATTTAGGTAAAAAATCTTTTGATGAAGTAACAGCAAAACTACATTCATTAGGATTAGATTTTGCAAAAGAAGACGAATAAAGAGAAGAGGAAGGTGAAAAAAGTGGCTACAAATAGAAAATTAGGTAAAACAACAGATATCAGAATGGCAATGTTAAAAACTTTAACAACAGATTTAATCATGCATGGAAAAGTTGAAACAACTTTACCAAGAGCAAAAGAAGTAAAAGCAATTGCTGATAGTCTTATTGCATTAGCAATCAAAGAAAAAGATAACTTTGAAGAAGTTGATGTAAAAGTTGTAAAAGCAAAATTAGATTCTAAAGGTAATAAAGTAACAGAATTAGTAAAAAGCAAAAATGGTAAAGAATATTTAAAAGTTGTTAAAGAAGAAAAAACTGAAAAAAGACAAAAAGATATGCCATCAAGATTAAATGCAAGAAGAAAAAT
>CASEEU010000079.1 GCA_949287075.1 uncultured Eubacteriales bacterium
CAATGAGACCACTAGGATGGAAGAGTCCAAAAGAAAAACTAGAAGAATACATGTGTAAAGTAAAATAGCAGTCATAGAAAAAGGTACTTCAAACAATATAAATTTCAATTAAGTGTGACATATGTTTGACAAACCTACAGTTGGTTGCTTTTATATATTTTGGTCCCATTGACAAAAGAGTAAAAAAATGTAATAATTATGCAATATAAGAAAAGTAAATTTTTCTAAAAAATAAAGAGAAAAGAGGAAATAAAATGGGTAAATATTATTTCACTTCAGAAAGTGTGACAGAAGGACATCCTGACAAATTATGTGATATAATTTCAGATTGTATATTAGATGAATATTTAAAACAAGATAAATCTGCAAGAGTAGCAGTAGAAACCTTTGCTTCAGGTAATAGAATTACCATTGCAGGACAAGTAACTGCAAAAGGTGAAGTAGATATTGAAAAATTAGTAAGAGAAAAAATAAAAGAAATCGGATATGATAATGAAAATATTGATATAGATTATAGAACTTGCAAAATTGATATTAACATTACAAAACAAAGTCCAGACATTGCATTGGGGGTAGATGTTGGAGGTGCCGGAGACCAAGGTATTATGTTTGGATTTGCTTGTGACGAAACACCAGAATATATGCCATATGCTATTTCTATGGCACATAAATTATCTAAGCGATTGACAGAAGTAAGAAGAAATAAAGAAATTAATTATTTAAGACCAGACGGAAAAACACAAGTAACAGTTGAATATGAAAATGATAAACCAAAAAGAATCGAAACCATATTGGTTTCTACACAACATGATGAAGAAATTAGCCAAGAAAAATTAAAGAAAGATGTTATTGAAAAAGTGATTAAACCAGTAATTCCAGAAAATATGATAGATAAAGATACAAAAATCTATATTAATCCAACTGGAAAATTTGTCATTGGAGGACCTTTAGGAGATACAGGACTTACTGGTAGAAAAATTATTGTCGATACATATGGTGGATATGCAAGACATGGTGGAGGTGCATTTTCAGGAAAAGATGCAAGTAAAGTAGATAGATCAGCAACATATATGTTAAGACATATTGCCAAAAATATTGTTGCAAATGGATATGCCAAAAAATGTGAAATACAAGTTTCTTATGCGATAGGTATGAAAGAACCATTATCAATTCATGTGAATACATTTGGAACAGGTATCATATCAGAAGAAGCTTTAATCACAAAGATTAAAGAGAAGTTTGACTTAACACCAGATGGTATTATCAAGTATTTAGAATTAGATAAACCAATCTATTCATTAACAACCAATTATGGACATTTCGGAAAAGAAAATTTAACATGGGAAAGAATAATAAAATTATAGTATAGAAAGAAATGAGAAAGAAGAGGAAAAAGTACAAATGCTAAAACGAATTATAGAAAAAAATTATAAATGGATTATCGCTTTCCTTTGTCTAATTATTGTCTTAATGATGTTAGAAGATATTTTTGAAAATCAGCAACTAACATTAGATATGGTTGTATATAAGCTAGTTATTTTGAATCTGAGGTCAGAACCACTGACTGTAATTATGAAGGTAATAACAAATTTATCTTCTGCATATGTATTAATAGCAATAACGTTAGGAACATTGCTTTTTATAAAAAATAAAAAAGTAGGTCTATGTATAGCTAGCAATCTAGTCGTCACAACTTTGCTAAATCAATTATTAAAATATATTATACAAAGACCAAGACCAGACGGATATAGATTAATTGCAGAAAGTGGATATAGTTTTCCATCAGGACATTCTATGGTTAGTATGGCTTTTTATGGATTAATCATTTATTTAATATGGAAAATGGTTAAAAATAAAAAAATAAAATACATTAGCTGTGGGATTTTAGGATTTTTAATACCTTTAATTGGATTTAGTAGAATTTATTTAGGCGTACATTATGCAAGTGATGTTATTGGTGGATTTGCAATATCTATCGTATATTTAATGTTATTTACAAATATTACAAGGTCTGTGTTACAATTAGAAAAGGAAAAAGTGAAGATGATTGATAAAAGAAAAATGGTTAAATTAAGAAAAAAAAGAAAAAAATTAAGAAATAGTTTTAAATATGCTTTCGAAGGAATTGTAGAAGCATGGAAAACAGAGCAAAATTTAAAAATACATTTTATCATTATGACATTGGTTATTATTGCGGGATTTATTTTTAAAATATCTGCTATGGAATGGATTGTATGCTTATTATTATTTTCTATAGTCATTTCATTAGAACTAATTAATACAGCTATTGAAACAACAGTAGATATTGCTATGCCAGAGATTAACGAAAAAGCCAAATATGCAAAAGATATTGCTGCAGGTGCCGTACTATTTTCTGCAATTATTTCTGTAATTGTAGGATTGATTATATTTTTACCTAAAATATTTGGATAAATAAGATAAAAGCACGAAGTTTTTTTACAAAAGACTTGTGCTTTTCTTTAGTTATATTATATAATAGTTGATGTAAAGGAGGCAATAAAAATGGCGTTTATAGAAGAAATTAAACAAAGAGCAAAACAAGAAATCAAAACGATTATTCTTCCAGAAGCAGAAGACATAAGAGTATTACAAGCAACTGAAAAAGTAATGAAAGAGAAATACGCAAATATCATTTTAATAGGAAATGAAGAAAATATTTTAGAAAAGGCAAAAACAAATGAGGTAAATATTGAAGGTGCCCAAATTGTTGATCCACAAAGATCAAAAGATTATGAGAAATATACGAATCTTTTGTATGAATTAAGAAAACACAAAGGAATGACAATAGAAAAAGCAAAAGAATTGGTTTTAGACCCAGTATACTATGGAATGTTAATGGTAAAAGATAATAAAGCAGATGGATTAGTTTCAGGGGCAGCACATTCTACATCAGATACATTAAGACCAGCTTTACAAATTTTAAAAACAGCGCCAGATACCAAATTAGTTTCTGCCTTTTTTGTTATGGTAGTACCTAATTGTGAATATGGTGAAAATGGTGTATTTATATTTGGAGATAGTGGCCTAAATGAAAACCCTAATCCAGAGCAATTATCAGAAATTGCTATTTCATCAAGTAAAAGTTTTAAACAACTAGTAGGAAAAGAAGCAAAAGTAGCAATGCTTTCTTATTCTACTTATGGAAGTGCACATTCAGAGCTAACTGAAAAAGTAATTGAGGCAACACAATTAGTAAAAGAAAAACAAAAAGATTTATTAGTAGATGGAGAATTGCAATTAGATGCAGCTATTGTTCCAGAAATTGCAAAATCAAAAGCACCAAATAGTCCATTGAAAGGAGAAGCAAATGTATTAATTTTCCCTGATTTAAATGCAGGAAATATTGGATATAAATTGGTACAAAGATTGGCAAAAGCAGAAGCATATGGACCATTATGTCAAGGTATTGCAAAACCAGTAAATGATTTATCAAGAGGTTGTAATAGTGATGATATAGCAGGCGTTGTTGCTATAACAGCAGTGCAAGCACAATAAAACCATAGAAGGGAGAAATATATCATGAAACACGAAATGATAGATGAATATAATACAAGAGGAGAAAAAATTGGAATTGTTGATAAGGCTGTAGCACATGAAAAAGGATTATGGCATAAATCAGTACATGTTTGGATTATAAATGATAAAAACGAAGTATTATTACAATATAGGTCGGCTGAAAAAGATTTATATCCTAATACATGGGATTGCTCATTTGCTGGACATATAGATGCAGGAGAAAGTTCAATAGAAGCAGTATTAAGAGAAGGAAAAGAAGAATTAGATATTGATGTTAATTTAGAAAATTTACAATATGTTTTCACAAATAGAGAAATGTTTCAATATGGACAGGTAAATAGCAATGAGTTTGTTGATATTTATATATTAAGACAAAATATTAACCTACAAAATGTTGAGCTTCAAAAAGAAGAAGTAAGTAATGCCAAATATGTTTCAAAAGAACAATTTTTTGAATTAATGGAGAATGGAACTTTAATACCTCATAAAATTGAATATATGGTATTAAAGGAAATTTTAAAATAAAGAGAGGTATGTATGAAAATATTAGTGTTAAATTCAGGGAGTTCATCCTTAAAATATCAAGTCATTGATATGGAAACAGAAACTGTTTTAGCAAAAGGATATTTCGAAAGAATTGGTCAGGCAGATTCGTTTTTGACACATAAAGTAAAGGGAGAAGTACACAAATTTGAGCATTATGCTAAAAACCATGATAAAGCGATTTCATTTGTATTAAGTAGATTAACAAATCCACATTATGGTGTTATTCAGAACTTAGAAGAACTAGCTGGTATTGGACATAGAGTTGTTCATGGAGGAGAAAAATTTGCCAATCCAGTAGTAATAACAGATGAAGTCATAAAAGGAATAGAGGATTGCGTAGGATTAGCACCATTACATAATCCAGCAGCAATCTTAGGAATTAAAGCTTGTAAAAAATTGGCACCGAATATCAAAATGGTAGCTGTATTTGATACAGCATTTCATCAAACACTACAAAAGGAAAGATACATCTATCCGATACCATATGAATATTATGAAAAGTATGGAGTTAGAAAATATGGGTTTCATGGAACTTCTCATCAATTTGTTGCTAATAGAGCAGCAGAATTGGTAGGAAAAGATGTCAAAGAATTAAAGATTATTAATTGCCATTTAGGACAAGGAGCAAGTGTGTGTGCCATTCAATATGGACAGTCAGTAGAAACCAGTATGGGATTAACACCACTTGGAGGAATCTCTATGGGGACTCGAAGTGGAGATTTAGATCCATCAGTTGTTACCTATATCATGAAAAAAGAAAATCTAAAACCAGATGAAATGGAAAAAATATTAAACAAACAATCAGGAGCTTATGGGATATCTGGTGTGTCTGTTGATTTTAGAGATATAGAAGCAGAAGCAGCGGCAGATGATGCAAGATCAATATTAGCACTAGATAATTTCCATTACTTAGCCGCTAGCTATGTAGCCAAATGTGCAGTAGCCATGAATGGATTTGACATATTAACTTTCACAGCAGGTGTGGGAGAAAAAGGACAAGATTCAAGAGAAGCTATTTGTGACTATTTAGAAGTGTTTGGTGTCAAAATAGATAAAGAATATAATCAAAAGGTAAAAGGAATTGAGGCAGAAATTACAGCAAAGGATGCAAAGGTTAGAACCTTTGTGATTCCAACAAATGAAGAATTGATGATAGCAAGAGAGACAGTAAATGCAAAGGCATAAAAATATATTAAATTTCAGGGAGGAAAAAATGAAAGTTTTAGTTTTAAATTGTGGTAGTTCATCACTAAAGTATCAATTAATTAATATGGAGACAGAAGAAGTATTGGCTTCCGGAAAATATGAAAGAATTGGAGAAGAAGAAGCATTTATTACTCATAAGGTAAACGGACAAAAAATCGAAATTAAAAAACCAGCATATAACCATAAAGAAGCAATCGAATTTACATTGGAACAATTTACAAATCCAGAATATAAAGTCATAGATTCTTTAGATGAAATTAGTGCTGTAGGACATAGAGTTGTTCATGGTGGAGAAAAAATAACAGAATCTGTTGTTATAACAGATGAGGTTATTAAAACAATAGAAGAATGTACCGATTTAGCACCATTACATAATCCAGCATGTATGTTAGGAATTGAAGCTTGTAGAGAGGTTATGCCAAATAAACCAATGGTAGGTGTATTTGACACAGCATTCCATTCATCAATTCCAAAAGATAAATTTATATATCCAATTCCTTATGAATATTATGAAAAATATGGTGTTAGAAAATATGGATTCCATGGAACTTCTCATATGTATGTATCTCAAAGACTTGGTGAGATAGAAAATAAATCTCTTGAAGGAACTAAAATTGTTACTTGCCATTTAGGTCAAGGGGCTAGTATATGTGCTGTAAAAGATGGTAAATCAATGGATACAAGTATGGGATTAACACCACTTGCAGGATTGCCTATGGTAACAAGAAGTGGAGATTTAGATCCATCAGTAGTTACGTTTATCATGAAAAAAGAAAATCTAGATGCACAAACCATGGAAGATATCTTAAATAAAAAATCAGGCTTAGCAAGTATATCAGGAATGGCACCAGATTTTAGAGTTATAGAAGATGAATCAAACAAAGGAACAGAAAGAGCAAAAATGGCAATTGAACAATTCAATTATTCTATTGCAAGCTTTATTGCAAAATATGCTGTGGCTATGAAAGGTATTGATTACATCATCTTTACAGGTGGTATTGGAGAAAATCAAATTAATATCAGAAAAGGTATTTGTGAAAAACTAGAATTTATGGGTGTAAAACTAGACTTAGATAAAAACAACATGAGAGGAGAAGAAAAAGTGATTTCAACACCTGACTCAAAAATAAAGGTATATGTTATACCTACAAATGAAGAGTTAATGATTGCAAAAGAAACCAAAAGGCTTGTAGAAGAAAATAATTAATAAAGTATAGAAGAACACATATAAAACAATATGTGTTCTTGAAATATATTTTAAGGAACAAAATATAAAGTTACATAATACAAAAAAATAAAAAATGGTTTACACCACAATAAAAATGTGATATACTAGTACTATCAATTTTTCAAGGAGAGAATGATGACAGAATAAAAAAGGTTCTGCATCATTTCATTTTATAATTTTATAATAGATGGAGGAGTTAACATGGCAAAGATTTTAGAAGATATTTCAAGAACATTTAATGAATTTTTATTATTACCAAACTTAACAGATGAAAGATGTATCCCAAGTAAGGTATCCTTAAAAACACCACTTGTAAAATACAAAAAAGGTGAAGAACCAAAATATTATGCAAATATTCCAATGGTATCTGCGATTATGCAATCTGTATCAGGAGTAGATATGGGAATTGCTTTAGCCAGAGAAGGTGGAGTTGCATTTATTTATGGTTCACAAAGTATTGAATCACAAGCAGAAATGGTAAGACAAGTAAAGAAACATAAAGCAGGATTCATTGTTAGTGACTCAAATGTAAAATCTGGAACACCTTTAAAAGATGTTATTGACTTAGTTATTAAAACAGGACATTCAACTGTTATGATAACAGAAGATGGAACAGCAAAAGGAAAATTTATTGGACTAGTAACAGACAAAGATTATCGTGTATCTAGAGATGATATGGAAGCTCCAATTGATAATTTTATGACACCAAAGGAAAAAGCGGTATGGGCACATGAAGGAATTTCTTTGTCAGAAGCAAATGATTTAATATGGGAAAAGAAAATTGCATGTTTGCCAATATTAACAAATGAAGGAAACTTGAAATATTTAGTATTTAGAAAAGATTATGAAGAAAGAAAAAATAATCCAGATTCTTTATTAGATGAAGATAAAAGATATATTGTAGGTGCAGGTATTAATACTAGAGACCATGAACAAAGAATACCAGCATTAGTAGATGCAGGTGTAGATTTAATTTGTATGGATTCTTCAGATGGATATTCTGTATGGCAAAAAAATACAATTGATTTTGTAAGAGCAAAATATGGAGATTCTGTTAAAATTGGTGCAGGAAATGTTGTAGATGCAGAAGGATTTAGATATTTAGCAGAAGCTGGAGCAGATTTTATTAAAGTAGGTGTTGGTGGAGGATCTATTTGTATCACACGTGAAACCAAAGGTATTGGACGTGGACAAGCCTCAGCTTTAATTGATGTTGTTGCAGAAAGAGATAGATATTTTGAAGAAACAGGAATTTATATACCAGTTTGTTCAGATGGTGGAATTGTACATGATCATCACATTACCATTGCTTTAGCATTAGGAGCAGATTTTGTTATGATGGGAAGATATTTTGCTAGATTTGATGAAAGTCCAACAAGAGTTGTGAAAAAAGGAAATGGCTATGTAAAAGAATATTGGGGTGAAGGTTCTAATAGAGCAAGAAACTGGCAAAGATACGATATGGGAGGAGACGCAAAACTTTCATTTGAAGAAGGTGTTGACTCATATATTCCATATGCGGGAAAATTAAAAGACAATTTAGCAATTACTTGTGCAAAAATTAAATCAACAATGTGTAACTGTGGAAGTGTTACAATTCCAGAATTACACGAAAAAGCAAGATTAACATTGGTTTCTGATGTTAGTATTTCAGAAGGTAGTGCACATGATGTTATCTTAAAAGAAATTGATAATCAATATAAATAGTAAAAATAAGACATATGAAATCTTAGGTTTTGTATGTCTTATTTTTTATCAAAAATTATAATCAAAAACTGTGTATTGCTCATGAAAAAGGTTGCAAAAAAAGCAATATAATGATAAGATAATGAAGAAAAATAATGTCTAAATAGAGGAGAAAATGAATGAAAAAACTTTTTTTTGCAGCACATAACTTAGATTTAGGTGGAATAGAATCAGCACTTGTTACATTAGTAAATGATTTATCCCAAAGAGGTTATGATATAACGATTGCATTAGAAAAAAGAGAAGGTGTATTTTTAGACAGATTAAATAACAAAATAAAAGTTGTAGAATATAACACCAACAACAATGAAAATATGATTTTAAGAAAGATATGTAATTTATTTAATAGAGTAAAATTTATAGTAAGATATAAAAATAAATTTGACTTTTCAGCAAGTTTTGCTACATATTCCTTGGCAAGTAGTTTTATGGCAAGAGCAGCATCTCAAAATTCAGCATTATGGTGTCATGCAGATTATTTAACTTTATACCAAGGAAACAAAGAAGAAGTAAAATCTTTTTTTAAAAATGTCAGTTGTGAAAAATTTCATCATATCATATTTGTATCACAAGAAGGCACGAAAAGTTTTACAGAGATTTTCCCTGAGTTAAAAAATAAGACAATTACTTGTAATAATCTAATAAATGGAAAAGACATTATAGAAAAATCCAAAAAACCAATGATAGAAGAAAATATACAAGAATTGGCCAAAGAAGAATTTCCTATTTTTCTAAATGTAGGAAGACATGATGAAAGACAAAAAAAATTAACAAGAATCATAGAAGCCGCTAAAAAACTAAAAGAAGAAAACTTTAAATTTAAAATTATATTTATTGGGGATGGACAAGATACAAAATTATACCAAGAAAAAGTAAAGGAATATAACTTAGAAGAAACAATCCTATTTTTAGGTAGAAAAGAAAATCCATATCCATATTTTGTAATGAGTGATTGTATCATCTTATCTTCTGAATATGAAGGATATCCAGTTGTATATTTAGAAAGTTTTGTATTGAATAAACCAATCATCACGACAAAAGTATCTGATTATAAACAAGTAGAAAATGGAAGAGGAATGGTCGTAGAGAAAGATGCACAATCTATCTATATGGCAATGAAAGAATTTATACAAAATGGATATGAAGTAAAAAATCCATTTGATTACGAAACATATAATGAAAATATAATAAAAACATTAGAAACAATATTTTAAAAAGAAAGATGGCGAGAATATTGAAAAAGTTAAGTGTCATTATTCCCGTATATAATGCGGAAAAAACATTAAAAAAATGTGTGGAGTCAGTTTTAAAACAAAAAGATGAAGATTTAGAAATTGTATTAATCAATGATGGAAGTACAGATGCATCTGATAAAATAATACAAGAATACAAAGAAAAAAATCCAAAAATCATTTCTTATTACAAAAAGAAAAATACAGGGGTTGCTGATACAAGAAATTATGGAATCAAAAAAGCAAAAGGAAAATATATCTTATTTCTTGATGGAGACGATTATTTAGATATCCATTTATATGGATTGGTAAAACAATATATGGAAAAAGATATAGATTTAATTAAATTTAAATTGCAAAGAGAAGATGAAAAGGGAAATGTTATAGAAACAGTTAGCGGACCTGTATTTGAAAATAAAACAGGAGAAGAAGGATTTGAAGAACTATATTCTAAAGATGTTTTACTAGATTCTCCTTGCGTATATGTGATAAAAAAAGAGATATTTACAAAGAATAAATTAGAGTTTAAAGTCGGAACAGAACATGAAGATTTTGGGTTAATGCCATTTGTAATCGTACTTGCAAAAACAATGATTTCTATTAACTTTTATGGATATCATTATGTGCAAGGAAAAGGAAGTATTACAAGAAATGATAGCTACGAAAAAACAAAGAAAAGAGCAAACGATGCTTTAAAACAATATGATGAAGCTTTATTAAAAATTGAAAGATATACATTAAAACCAAAAACAGCAGAAACATTAAAAATTTATTATACAAATGCGATTTTATTAAAAATAGAAACATTAGAGAAAAAAGATCAAAAGCAATATATAAAAGAAATTAAAAAAAGAAAAATGACAAAAAATATTAAGGCCAAAGATATAAGACAATTATTCAGAAAAATCATTTTAAGCTTGAATATTAAATGGTATTTAAGTTTAAGAAGAAAGGTTAAATCATGATAAAGATTAGTATCATTGTTCCATTTTATAATGTAGAAAACTATATAGAAAAATGTTTGCAATCCTTAGTAAACCAAACATTAGAAGATATTGAAATTTTACTTGTGAACGATGGGAGTCAAGATAATTCAGAAATGATTGCAAAACAATTTGTAGAAAAATATCCAAATAAAATCATATATTTGAAAAAAGAAAATGGCGGTTTATCAGACGCAAGAAATTATGCGATTCCATATGCTAAGGGAGAATATATTGCCTTTTTAGATTCTGATGATTATGTTGAAACTAATATGTATGAAGAAATGTATAATAAAGCAAAAGAAGAGAATTTGGATTATGTGGAATGTGATTTTTTATGGGAATATCCAGATAAGACTTTAGAAAGTAAAGGAAAACAATATAATAATAAAAAAGAAATGTTTATTCATACCAGAGTTGTCGCATGGAATAAATTAATCAAAAGAGAAATCGTACAAGATAACCATTTAGAATTTCCAAAAGGATATCGATATGAAGATGTAGAATTTTTCTATAAGCTATTGCCATTAATACATCATTATGGTATTGTTCAAAAACCATTTATTCATTATGTGCAAAGAGAAAATTCTATCTCAAATGTACAAAATACAAGAACAAAAGAGATTATTGATATCTTAGAACATGTGATTACATATTACAAAACAAATAACTTGTTTGGAGAATACGAAAAGGAAATAGAATATACCTATGCAAGATATATCTTATGTAGTTCAATGCTTAGAATGGTGATGATTGAAGATAAAAAAGAAAGAAAAGAAATGATCAGTTTTGCATGGAAATCATTGAACACACAATTTGCAAATTGGAAGAAAAACACCTATTTAAAAGAAAAAGGGTTAAAAAACTTGTATATGAGAAGTGTGAATAATCTTACATTGAAAGTGTATACAAGCTTAGCAAGGATTAATTTTATTCGTGATAAGTTACAAGAAAAATTTGCTTAGGTTAGAAAATAATTAGAATTTAATTCTTTTCTAACCATGTTTGAAGCATTAAGAAAGGAATACATGAAAATATGAAAAAGATACTATTGGGAATAACGAGTTTAACGATTCGGTGGGGCAGAGAGAGTATTAGTAGATATGGCAAATCGCTTATGTGATACATTTGATATTACGATATTTACGATTTATGGAAAAGGTGAGTTAGAAAAAAGTTTAAATGATAAGATAAAAGTAAAAAGAATATTTGACAAACCATATAAAGAATTAAGTAACTCTGAAAAAATAAGTATCCCTTTAAAAGTCTTATGTTTCCAAAAGAAATATTATAAAAAATATATCCAAGGTAACTATAACATAGAAATAGCCTTTTTGGAAGGACCAATTACAAGGCTATTTAGTACAAAAAATAAAAATACAAAGAAAATTGCTTGGATTCATAATGATATTTCAAAAGTGTATGGTAATGGATTAAAAGCAAAACTAAAGTTAATGATAGATAGAAGAATTTACAACAAATATCAAAAATTGATATTTGTCAGCAAAGACAATAAAGAAGTGTTTGATATACGATATCCAAATATGAAACCGACAGAAGAAGTTATATATAATTACATAGATTCTCGAAATGTAATAGAAAAAGCAGAAGAAAAAATAGACTTTTCTTTTGATAATAAGCAAATCAATTTCTTGACAGTAGCAAGATTAGTAGAACAAAAAGGAATTGATAGATTAATTCGTATTCACAGAGAATTAATTGCAAATCATTATATGAATAAATTTTATATCATTGGTGATGGACCAGAAAGAGATAATTTAGAAAAACTAATTAAAGATGAACATTTACAAGAGACATTTTTCTTATTAGGTGCCAAAGAAAATCCATATCCATATATGAAACAAGCAGATATATTTTGTTTACTTTCTAAATTTGAAGGATATGGTATGGTATTAGAAGAAGCAAAAATTTTAAATAAACCAATTATCATTACCAATACAGCAGCAAGAGAAGCAGTTGAAAATTATAAAAATGCAGTGATTGTAGAAAATGATGAACATGAAATTTATAATAAATTAAAATATATGATTGAAAACAATGTAAAAACATTTGATGATGAAAAACAAATATATGATAATCAACATATCGTCAAAGAGTTAGAAAAATTATTAAAGGAAGAATAATTATGAAATTATCCATTATTACACCAACATATAATAGAGCAAATATGCTTGGTAATTTATATAACAGCATTAAGAAAAGCTTGGAACAGAATGAAGAAACAAAGCAAAATATACAAGTACAATGGATCATTATAGATGATGGCTCTCATGACAATACAGAAGAGGTCGTAAAACAGTATATAAGCGAAAATAAAATAGAAATACAATATCATAAACAAGAAAATCAAGGAAAGATGTCAGCCATCAACAATATGGTTCAATATGCCAATGGAGATTTGGTTGTAGAATGTGATTCTGATGATATATTTTCAGATAATGCATTTTATGATATTTTACAAGCTTATGATGAAACAAAACAAAGGAATGATTTATACGGATTATGTTTTTTAAAATATGATTTAAAAGGAAATAATATTGGAAATCAATTTCAAAAAGAAGAAACAACTATGTTTGATTTATATTTTAAAGAACGGAGAAACAGGAGAAAAAGCAATTGTATTTTTTGCAGATGTCCGAAAACAATATCAATACAAGATAGAAAATAATGAAAAGTTTTCAACTGAAGCTAGAATGTATCATGAAATGGATTTAAAATATAAAATGAAATGTATCAATAAACCAATTATGATATGTGATTATAAAGAAGATGGATATACTAAAAATATAAAAAGAGTTTTTAAGGAAAATCCATATGGTCATTATGCATATTTTAAAGAAATTTTAGAACAACATGATATGCAAGGAGTTTCATTTAAAAAGAGATTATATGTTATAAAACATTATATATTATTTGCAACATTAACGAAAAGGAAAGGTTTAATAAAAAAAGTAAAAGGGATTAAAAATAAAATCTTAATCATATTGTTATTATTTCCGGGAAAAATAGCAACAAAGATTAAATTTAAATAAGGGGGCTTCAGATTCATGAAGAAAAATATATTAATTTGTTTAGAAGGATTAAATATTGGAGGTGTAGAAACTTTTGTCTTAAATCAAGCATCGGTCTTACTTTCAAAAGGACATACTGTTGTTATACTTGCAAAAGAAGGACTTTATAGAGAAAAATTAAAACAAGAGGGAGCCATTTGTATTGATTTTACATTTGAATTAGGGGAAAAGTTTTATCCAGATAAAATCAAAGAAATTCAAAAAGTTATTGAAAAATATGAAATTAATGAAGTCCATATAAACCAGTTTCCATGTGTATTATCTGTTATGCCAGCCTGTATATTTTCAAATATACCATATATTGCGTATTCTCATGTTGGAATTGACAATGTTTTTGATTGGTTTATGAATACATTTGAAATATACAATTATATGTTTGAAGTGTATTTTAAAAATGCATATAAAATTGTTACAATAAAAGAAGAAGCTAAAAATAAATTAATTGAAAGATTTCACGTACCAGAAGAGAAAATAGAAATCATTTATAATAGTATAGATTATGAAACAGTAGATCATATAAGAAAAGAAGAGAAAAATCAAAAAAGAAGAGTTTTATTAATTAGCCGTCTATCAAATGATAAGAAAGATTCTTTATATAATGGAATAAATTTGTTTAAGGTATATAAAAACAAGATGGAAGAAGCAAATTTAATGATTATTGGTTCTGGAGACATGCAAAGAGAATTAGAAGAATATGTAAAAAACAATCATATTAAGGATGTAGAATTTAAAGGTCCAACTTCAAATGTATTAGAATATATTAACAATGCAGATATTGTATTAGGATTGGGAAGATGTATATTAGAAGCAATTTCTATGAAAAGGTTAGCCATTATATTAGGGCATGAAGAATTAAAAGGTATTGTGACACCAGATAATATTTTGTCAGCATGCCAAGGAAATTTTGCAGGTGATAATTTGCCAACATACACTATTGAAACAGTTGTTGAAAATTTAAATAATTTAGATGATGAGACTATACAACAAATTCAGGAGAGAAATTATGATTTTGGTAAAGAAAATTTAAATGCAAAAATAAATTATGATAATGTGATTGAAGAAGATGTAGCAATTCAAGTTCCATCAGATTTATCTAAGTTATTGAAATATACTATAAAAAAACAAGAAGAATTTGATAAAGAGAAAGAAGATTTGAAAAATCAAATAAATACTGTAAATGAAACAAATATAGAATTACAAGAAAAGAATGAAAAAGAAATCAATGAGCAAAAAGAACGAATACAAATACTAGAAAAAGAAAGAGAAGAAATATATTCTTCAAAAAGATGGAGATATACAGAAAAAATTTCAAAATTTTTGCATAAAAAATTTTAGTATTATATTTTGACATTATATGATGTTATGATATAATATGCAATATCTGATAACACGAAGGGAGAAAATAATGAGCGAGAGTAACGAATATAAGATTATAGTAGATAATGTATATAAAACATTTAATGTTTATCTAGATAAAGCAAATACCATAAAAGAAAAATTATTATTTTTATTTTCAAGGAATAAAAAAGAGAAAAGAGAAGTTTTAAAAGGAATTAATTTAAAAATAAAGCAAGGAGAAGTGGTTGCTTTAATTGGTACAAATGGAAGTGGAAAATCAACACTTCTAAAATTGATGACACAAATTATTTATCCAAATAAAGGAAAAATTACAACAAATGGAAAATTAACATCTTTATTAGAATTAGGAGCAGGATTTCATCCTGACTTTTCAGGACGTGAAAATATCTATTTTAATGCGTCCATATTTGGCTTAACCAAAAAAGAAATCGATAAAAGAATTGACGATATTATTGAATTTTCAGAGTTGGGACAATATATAGATAATCCAGTAAGAACATATTCTTCAGGAATGTATATGAGATTAGCATTTTCCGTTGCCATTAATGTAGATGCAGATATTTTACTAATTGACGAAATATTATCTGTAGGAGATGAACATTTCCAAAATAAATGTTATAACAAAATGAGAGAATTGAAAGAACAAGGAAAAACAATGGTTTTTGTTACACACAATATGAGTGCAGTAAAAGAACTTTGTGATAGAACCGTATGGCTATATAATGGAATAATTAAAATGGATGGCAATACGAACGAAGTAGTAGATGCATATGTAGAAGCTACTAAATAATTATGAAAATTAAGGGAGTTAAAAAAGAAAAATTAAGGAGAATAAAATGTTTGATTACAGTTTAGAGCCAGGAAAAGAAAGAAAAATAATAAAATATAATAAAACAGATGATAAACCTAAAATTACGATTGTTACGGCATATTATAATGGACATCAATATATTGACCAAACAATTAATTGTGTATTAAATCAAACATTTCCTTTTTGGGAATGGATTATTGTTAATGATGGTTCAATCAATCAAGAAAGTATAGAAAAATTAAAAGAAATAGAAAAAATAGATAAAAGAATAAAAGTCTTATCAAAAGAAAATTCAGGATTAGCAGCAACAAGAGATTATGGAGCTAATCAATCAGATAAAAATGCAGAATATTTATTCTTTTTAGATGATGATGATTTAATTCATCCAACTTATTTAGAATGTGCATATGCTACTTTACAAACCAATAAAGAGGCAGCATGGGCATATACAGATGTGGTTAATTTCGAGGGCATGGAATTCAAGTGGATAAAATGGTTTGATTCAGAAATGGAAAAGAAGGAAAACTTACTAGTAGCAACTGCTCTTATTAGAAAAACAGATTTCTTTGAAGTAAATGGATATGAACTACGTGAAAAAGCAGTAAATGAAGACTGGAATTTATGGCTAAAATTATTAGCAGCTGGTAAAAAACCAGTTAGAATGAATTTTGATGGTTTTTGGTATAGAAGAAAAAAACAAGGAAGCGAGTTGCAACGTTCTAAAGAAAATATAAAAAGAGCATTAGAAATTGTAAGAGCTACAGGGGAAAAGATAAAAGAAGATGTAGAAGCAATTCAATATCCAAAACAAGACTATAATTGGGAAAAACTAATTGAAGAGATAGATATTCCAAATGCAAGTATAATGAATGATGATAAAATAAGTATTTTAATGATTATTCCATGGATGATAACAGGTGGAGCAGATAAATTTAATTTGGATTTGGTATCTAGAATTGATAAAAAGAAATTTAACATTATCATTGTAACAACACAACCAAACACAAATCCATGGAGACAGGAATTTGATAATCAAGCAATTGTTTATGACTTAACAACATTTCTAGATAAAAAATATTGGCTTGCTTTTGTTAATCATATTATAACGCAATATCATATTGATATTATTTTTAATACAAATAGTTTTGTGGGATATTCTATGTTACCATATTTAAAAGCCAGATATCCAGAAATTCCAATTATGGATTATGTACATATGGAAGAATGGTACAATAGAGCAGGAGGTTACTCTAGAGATTCTAGTGTCATATCTTCATGTATAGATAAAACATTGGTATGTAATAAACACAGTGAAAAGATATTAGTAGACTATTTTAAAAGAAATCCAAATGAAGTAAAGACAGTTTATATTGGTGTTGATGAAAATAAATTTAATCCAGAAAATTATCATAAAGAGGAAATATTAAAAGAATTAAAAATAGAAAATGTAAATCAGAAATATATTATTAGTTATATTTGTAGAATTAGTGAACAAAAAAGACCATTACTATTAATGGAGATTTTGAGAAGTTTGAAAGAAATAAGAAAAGATTTTATCTGCATTATTACAGGTGATGGTCCTATGTTAGAAAAAGTAAAAAAGATGATAAGACGTTATGATTTACAAGATTTTACTATTTTACTAGGAAATATAAAAGAAACTGAAAAAGTATATGCAATTAGTGATATGACAATAAACTGTTCTATAAAAGAAGGATTAGCGCTAACTGCTTATGAATCTTTAGCAATGGGAGTTCCAGTGGTTACAGCTGATGTCGGGGGACAATCAGAATTAGTAAATGAAGATGTAGGAAAAGTAGTACCATGTTTACAACAAGAAAAAGAAATCAGAAATTTTGACTATAAAGAAGAAGAAATCAAACCATATGTTAGAGGAATTTGTGAGGTATTAGATAATTTAGAAGAGTGTAAAGCAAATTGTAGAAAAAGAATATTAAAAGGATTTACGATTAACCATATGGTAGAGAATATGGAAAAAGAATTTGAGAATGTAATCCAAAGTAAAAATATTACAAAAGTGGAAACAGGATATGCTTTACAAAAAGCAATAGATATTTGTAAAGAATTAATAACAAGTTATTATATTGCTTTCAAAGACGAATACAAATGGTTATGTGATCAAGTTAATATAGAATATTTTGGACAAATAAGAGGAAATGCAGAATCTTCATATGACTATTTTGAAACCCCAATGGGAAAATTTCGATTAAAAGTAATTTCCATTACAAAGAAAATGCATATATATGAGCAAATAAAAAGCATACTGAGAAAATTGAGAAGAAACTAAAGGAGATATCATAATGAATGTATTTAAAAATTTATACAAATATAGAGAATTATTAAAAACAAATGTAAAAAAGGAAATAAGAGGAAAATATAAGAACTCTTTTTTAGGTGTTTTATGGTCTTTCTTAAATCCATTATTACAAATTGCTGTTTATGCAATTGTATTTCCTTTAATATTAAGAAATACACAAGAAAACTATGTTATATTTTTATGTTGTGGTTTAATTCCATGGACATTTTTTTCAACAGCTATTACACGTTCAGCCTCTACAATGATTGAAAATGGTAATATTATAAAAAAAGTATATTTTCCAAGAGAAATATTACCAATCTCTGTAGTAACAAGTGAAGCGGTAAACTTTATTATATCTACCATCATCATAATGGCATTTGTTATTTTTGGAGGTTTAGGGATTACAAAATATATTTTATTTTATCCACTTGTATTATTGGCACAATATATTATTGTTTTAGCTATATCATTTGTCATATCTAGTGTAACTGTATATTTTAGAGATTTACAACATTTAATAGGGGTTGCGTTACAACTACTATTTTATGCAACGCCTATTGTTTATGCAGCAGATACAATCCCAGAAGGATTTAAATGGGTATTAGACATTAATCCTATGACATATATTATCAATGGATATAGAGCAATTTTTTATGAACAACAAACGCCAGATTTAATACCTATCTTTATCTTAATTGGTGTAGGAATTCTTTGCTGTGTGATTGGATACTTAATATTCAATAAATTACAAAAAGGATTTGCAGAAGAGTTATAAGAAAAGCTGTACACATACATATAGGCAAAAGAGTGAAAATAAACAAGGGAAAGGGAAGAAGATGGAAAAATCAAAAGCGTTAAAAATAGCAAAAACAATACTAATTATATTTGCTTTAAGTATCATCATCGAAGCAGGTGTCGTAGCATATCATTTTGTAATTAATCAATTATATCAAAAGTTCCATTTTACAGGAAATGAAACAATAGAAATTGCAAAAGAAAATTTTAAAATAGAAGAAGATGAAGCAACACAAACTATTACTGTTAAAAATACAAATGGACAAAAAATATATAATGTTTCACTACAGATGAAAGATACTAATCCAGATGTGTATTTAAGAATTCTATATAATAATGATGCAAAATTCATGCCAAAAGAAAATGCAGATGCAACAAAATTCAAAGTATATTTTCTTTCAGGAATAGAAACAGAAAAATTTTCGCTAAATTATGGAAAAAACCAAATTGATATAGAAAATATAGATAAAATTTTAATAAATGATAATATAGACTATATGCCTGCAATTACATTTTCATTTGCACAAATGTTAATCATTTTTGTAGTTTTAACAGGTATATATGGTATATATAAATTGTATAAATTATCACAAGGAGCAGAAAAAAGAATAAAGAAAGAATGGCTTTTTGCTGGTTTTGCACTTGTTATAGGTATTGCGCTTGTTTTTGTAAATGCACCACAAGTTCGATATGATGAACATGCACATTTTTGGAGAGCATATGAAATTGCAAGCGGTAATATTATTTCAAGAACAACAAATGAATTACCAAATAGTGTGATTGATTTATTTATGAGAGAGGATAAGAGTTATCCAAATAAAGAAATTAATTATGAAACCATTCAAGAAAAAATAGGAGCAGAATTGAATGAAGATGAGAAAACACCTTTTGCAGTAGGAGCAACTGGTTCTTTGACACCAATTAGTTATATTCCTCAAGTAATTGGTATTTTTATAGGAAGAATCTTACAACTAAGTCCAATGATTATTTTATACTTGGGAAGATTAACCAATTTATTAGCATATATCGCATTGGTATTTATGGCAATTAAAATCATGCCATCAGAGAAATGGAAAATGATTATCATGATGATTGCACTATTTCCTATGAGTATGAATTTAGCAGCTACTGTATCACCAGATACAATCATTATAGGGGCAAGTTTATTAGCCATTGCTTATGCAATGCATCTTAAATTTGAAAGTAAAACCATTACATTTAAAAATATTGCTTTACTGGGAATTTTATGCATGATTCCAACCGTTTGTAAAGTGGTATATTTTCCACTATGTTTATTGGTATTTTTAGTGCCAAAAGAAAAATTTGAAAGCAAATCTAAAAAAATCTTATCATGGATTATCATATTTGCAATTGTGTTTATTCCGTATTTTGCATTGAATAGAATTGTTGCTTTAGGAGACTATGAAATTGCTATAAGAACCAATATGACAGAACAAATCTTATTCACTTTGTCAAGTTTGCCACGTGATTGTTTAACAGCGTTAAATACAATGTATAGTGAATTTTCAAACTATTTCTTTGAAATGGTAGGAGGATGGAACACCATTCAAATTTTATCAATCATCTTATTTATCATGTTATTGATTACCATGTATAAAAGAGAAGAAAATGCAAAGAGATTAGAACTTACAAAGAAAGATAAAATCATTTGTTGGATTATTATTGCAATTGAAACTTTAGGTGTTGTAGCTGCTATGTATTTAGGATGGACACAAGCACAACAGACAGTAGTAGAAGGAGTACAAGGAAGATATTTTCTACCAATTATTCCATTAATATGTATTTTGTTAAGTAAAAACAAATTAGAGTGGAAAATAAAAAATAAGGAAATGAAATATGCAATTATTTTAATGATTATTTTTGTATTCGTATGTGGATTTTCTATTAGATCTTATATATAAGGAGTAAAAAATGAAAGTATTAATTATCATACCAGCATATAATGAAGAGAAAAATATAGAAAAAACCGTTAATGATGTAGTACAAAACACATCATATGATTATGTTGTTATTAATGATTGTTCAAAAGATAACACTTTAGAAGTTTGCAAAAAAAATGGATATAATGTATTGTCTTTGCCAGTAAATTATGGACTAACAAGTGGCATACAACTAGGTATGAAATATGCATATCACAATGATTATGATATTGCTATTCAATTTGATGGAGATGGACAACACCAAGCAAGCTATTTAAAAGATTTAGTAAAAGAGATTGAAGAAGGAAATGCAAATATTGCTATTGGCTCAAGATTTGTTAAAGAAAAGAAACCATTTTCAATGAGAATGTTAGGAAGTCGATTAATTAGTTTAGCAATTAAGCTAACAACTTTCAAAAGAATAACAGATCCTACTTCTGGAATGAGAGCATATGATAGACAAGCCATTGAAGCATTTGTAGCAGATGCTAGCTTAACTCCAGAACCAGATACCATTGTGTATATGTTAAAAAAGAATATGAAAATAAAAGAAGTACAAGTAGAAATGAAAGAAAGAGAATTTGGAGAATCTTATTTAAGTCCACTAAGATCAGTAAAATATATGGCTAATATGTTTTTTTCCATATTCTTAATTAGAAATTTAACAATTAGAAAGAAAGAGAGGAAGTAATTATGTCAGTAACATTAAGAGTTATATTAATTGTTTGTTCTATTATTTCTTGCATTTTATGTATCAAAAAGATTAAACAAGCAAAATTAAAAGTAGAAAATGCAATTGTTTGGATGTTAGGAAGTTTTTTACTTATCTTTATGAGTATTTTTTCAGGAGTTGTAGAATGGTGTGCAACAGGATTAGGTTTTGAAGCACCAGTAAACTTTGTATTTGTGATTGTTATTGCATTTTTATTAATAGAAGTATATTTAAATAATTTAAAAATAACAGAATTAAATGAAAAAATAAAAGATATTGCACATCATATTGCAATCAATGAACATGAAAATAATAAAGAGAAGGAGAAAAATAATGGATAAGAAAATAAAAGTAAGTATTATTGTACCAGTATATAAAGTAGAAAAATATTTAAGAAGAAGTATGGATTCATTAGTAAATCAGACATTAGATGGAGTAGAAATTATTTGTATTAATGATGGTTCTCCAGATAATTGTTTACAAATTTTAAAAGAATACAAAGAAAAATATACAGATAAAAATATTGTGATTATTGACAAGAAAAATGAAGGGGTTTGGAAAGGAAGATTTGATGGAATAAAGGCAGCTACTGGTGAATACATAACATTCACGGATTCAGATGATTATGTGACATTAGATTATGCAGAAAAATTATATAATGCAGCAAAAAAAGATAATTCAGACATATCTGTTTCAGGATTTTATCGTGTAGATACAGATACAGAACATGTATATTCTACAGAAATGACAGGATTTGAAGGTAAAAAAATTGATATGAATGTCAATCCAGAAGAAATATTATCTATTAATACAGCATTATGGAACAAATTATATAAAGCAGAATTATTGAAAAATATGAAAAACTTAGAAAATCCACCAAGAATTTTAGATGATATGATGTTTTTATTATTGGTTTATCTAAACACAAAAACTATTACTTTTATTAATGATTCATTATATTACTATATGGTAAGACAAGACTCTATCATGGGACAAATCAAAAAAGAGCAAATTGAGTCAACAGAAAGAGCAATGGTAGATATTAAACATATTTATGAACAAGATGAACAAGGCAAAAAAATGTTAGAAGTTATTGATGTTATGGCTTTTCTACATTTTGGAATTTCTTTAATGTTTAGAATGTCATCAGACAAAGAAAACTTTAAGCAAGTATTAAAAGATAATAGAGAATATTTAAATAAAGAATTTCCAAAATGGAGAAAATCAAAATATTTAAATATTATGTATTCTTTAAAACATAAAGGAGCAAATTTAAAAGTAGCAATTGTAAAGAAAGTCTATGTACTACATTTATATAAAGCATTTTTAGCAGTATATAAATTTATATTAAAAACATTTAAAATTGATATTAAATGGTAAAGGAATGAAACTATGGAAAAAAAATCAGGTTTTTTATGGAATACCGCAGGGAGTTTTGTATATTCACTTTTAAATGCAATTCTTCTGATTTTTTGTACAAGATTAAATGGAACAGAAATTGCAGGAATATTTTCAATTAGTTATGCCACAGGATGTATTTTAAATGCCATTGGAGATATGGGAATTAGAATTTATCAAGTAACAGATACCAATCGAAAATATAGTTTTTCAGATTATTTCTTTTCAAGATGTTTTGCAGTTGCCTTAATGCTAGCAGTAGCTGTCATATTTGTTTTTGCTAGTGGATATACCAATGAAAAACTATTTATATGTCTTATCCTAATATTGATTAGGGTAATTGATAATTTTAGTGAAACCTTTCAGGCTGAATTTCAATTAAGACGGCAGATTAGATATGGCAGGAAAAGCATTGCTTATTAGAAATACATTAGCTATTATTGTATTTGGTATTTTTGATATTATCACAAAAAATATTTATATTTCTTTTAGTGCAATGTTATTAACAAATATTTTTGTCATTTTCATTTATGATTTTCGTTTGACAAAAATGAAGAAAGAAGACTTGGCATTACGATATGAAAATGTTAAGAAAATTGTAAAAGATTGTATGCCTTTAGGAATTTCAACATTAGTTAGCATGTATGTTATTAATGCAGTAAAATATGCCATTGATATGTATGGAGATAATACGATGCAAACATATTTTAATATATTATATATGCCTACATTTGTTATTAATTTGGTAAGCATTTTTATCATGAAACCATTTTTAAAACCATTTGGAGAATATTGGAATCAAGGAGAATACAAAAAGTTTATCAAAACCATTGTACTTATTATTTTATTTTTAACAGGATTTACAGCAGTGATAGAAATTGCAGCATTAACATTAGGAATTCCAATATTAGGGTGGCTATATGGTATTGACTTACAAGCACATAGATTAGAATTGTTCTTATTAATTCTTTCAGGATTATTTTATGCAGCTTCAACGGTTATCTTTTATGCATTAGGAACGATTCGAAGACAAAAAAATACAACGATTGCTTATGTGATTTCAGCAGTGTTTGCATTTTTTATTTCAAATATTTTAGTAAAAACACAAGGAATTCTGGGAGCAACAATGGCAAGTACATCTATTATGGTAGTATTGTTCTTTATATTATTTATATTTTTTGGTATGGGTTATCAAAAGGAGAAAAAATTAAAGGAAGAGGGGAATCAATAAATGAAAAAATTAAAAATTATTTTTGTATCGATTGTCATTATTATGCTATTAACAAGTAATTTTTCAGTTTTTGCATATGCATATAACCAGACAGAAAATCAAACAATAGAAGAGAAAAGTCAAAACGAAACAAAAAATGATAATACATTAGATAATGAAAACAATCAAAATAACGAAAATGTTATCGAAGCAGAAGAAACTGAAGAGGATAAAGAAGCTGACAAAGATGATGAAATTGTAAAAGATGATGAAACGGAAGAAACTATAAAAGATGAAGAAAATACAGTAATAGAAGATACAACAGGAAATACGTTAGAAGAAAATACACAAGAAAATACAAATACAACAAACGAAACTTTAGATGAAACTATAAAACCAGAGGAAAATGAAGCTGTTAATCAAGAAATACAAGTGATAAATGAACTTCCAGAAACAGATATAAATCCACAAGCTAAAGCAGGACAACAAACGATAGCAGATGGAATTTACGAAATGGAATTAGCACTAGATAGTAATAAAGTAGTAGAAGTTGTAGATGCAGTAACCTATTCTGGAGGAAATGTTCAAATATTTCAAAGAAATAATGCCAAATGCCAAAAAGTTAAAATTAAACATGAAGGGAATGGATATTATTCATTACAATTCCTACATTCAGGAATGTATTTAGATGTTGCCAATGGAAAGACTGCAGACAAGACGAATGTATGGCAATGTAGACCAAATGGATCAGATGCACAAAAATGGGTAATTCAAGATTTAGGAAATGGATATTATAGCTTGATTTCAAAATGTAGTAATAAATATTTAACTGTGGCAAATGGAAAAACGACTAATTGTACAAACATAGAAATTAATAGTAAGAAAAATGATAAATCACAACAATTTAAATTCAATAAAATTGAGACGGTAAAAGGAGAGAAAACCATTGAAGATGGTGTTTATGAAATCCAATTAGCATTAGATAGTAACAAAGTCGTAGAAGTTGTTGACGCGGTAACTTATTCAGGAGGAAATGTTCAAGTATTTAAAAGAAATAATGCAAAATGTCAAAGAGTAAAAATTAAACATGAAGGAAATGGATATTATTCACTACAATTCCAACATTCAGGAATGTATTTAGATGTTGCTAATGGAGAAATTTTAAATGGAACCAATGTATGGCAATGTAGACCAAATGGATCAGATGCTCAAAAATGGGTTATACAAGACTTAGGAAATGGATATTATAGCCTAATTTCAAAATGTAGTGGTACCTATTTAACAGTGGCAGGAGGAAAAACAAGTAATTGTACAAATATTGAAATTAATACTAAAAAGAATGATAAATCACAACAATTTAAATTAAATAAAATCGAAACTGTAAAAGGAAAACAAACTATTGAAGATGGCGTTTATGAAATTCAATTGGCATTAGATAGCAATAAGGTCGTAGAAGTTGTTGATGCGGTAACTTATTCAGGAGGAAATGTTCAAGTATTTCAAAGAAATAATGCAAAATGTCAAAGAGTAAAAATTAAACATGAAGGAAATGGATATTATTCATTACAATTCCAACATTCAGGAATGTATTTAGATGTTGCCAATGGAGAAATTACTGATAAAACTAATGTATGGCAATGTAGACCAAATGGATCAGATGCCCAAAAATGGGTTATACAAGACTTAGGAAATGGATATTATAGCCTAATTTCAAAATGTAGTGGTACATATTTGACTGTAGCAGGAGGAAAAACAAGTAATTGTACAAATATTGAAATTAATACTAAAAAGAATGATAAATCACAACAATTTAAACTTAATAAAATTCAATCTCAAACAATTGCAAATGGTCTTTATGAAATTGAATTAGCATTAGATAGTAATAAAGTTGTAGAAGTTATAGATGCTAGTCAAGCTTCAGGAGCAAATGTCCAAATTTTTCAAAGAAATGATTGTAATTGCCAAAGAGTTTATATTCAATATCAAAGTGATGGATATTATACCATTAAATTTGATCATTCAGGAAAATATTTGGATGTGGCAAATGGAGGAACAGCAGATGGTACAAATGTATGGCAATGCAAATATAATGGATCAGATGCTCAAAAATGGTTGATTAAAGATTTAGGAAATGGTTATTATAGTTTTATTTCAAAATGTAATAATAAATATCTAACTGTAGCAGGAGGAAAAACAAACAACTGTACAAATATTGAAATTAATAGTAATAAAAATAATAAGTCACAACAATTTAAATTAAACAAAATAGAAGTGTTAACAGGAGTTGATGTTTCTGATCATCAAGGAACGATTAATTGGAATGCAGTAAAAAATGATGGAATCGATTTTGCGATTATTCGTTGTGGATTTGGAAAAGATGATTCTTCACAAGATGATAAACAATTTGCAAGAAATATTGCAGAATGTGAAAGATTAAATATACCTTATGGAATTTATCTATATTCTTATGCACTAGATGTAGAAGGTGCTAAATCAGAAGCAGCGCATGCCTTAAGATTAATTAAAGGACATAATCCAGAATTAGGAATTTGGATTGATATGGAAGATGCAGATGGGTATAAAGCAAAAAATGGTATGCCATCAAATCGTACATTGGTAGATATATGTATCACTTTCTGTGATATCATGAAAAACAATGGATACAAAACAGGCGTTTATGCAAATTTAAATTGGTTTATGAATCAATTAAATGATCCTAGATTAGATACATATAATAAATGGGTAGCACAATGGAATACTACATGTACATATACGAAAAAGTTTGTTATGTGGCAATATACAAGTGATGGAACAGTAGCAGGAATCACAGGTCGTGTAGATATGGATAAATATTATAAATATAACTAAACCTTGAATGAACATTTTAACAGAAAACTAAAATACCACCAAATTATTAAATTTTGTCTAATAATTTGGTGGTATTTTTATAGTAAATTATTGTACTTTTTTGTATTTAATGGTATAGTAAAGAAAAAAACAAAAAAGGAGAAACAAAATGAAAAAATATGATTATGTAATTGTTGGAGCAGGATTATTTGGAGCCACTTTTGCTTATGAAATGGCAAAGGAAAACAAAAAATGTTTAGTGCTTGATAGAAGAAACCATATTGGTGGAAATATTTATTGTGAAGAAATCAATGGTATTCATGTACATAAATATGGAGCACATATTTTCCATACGAAAAATAAAAAAATATGGGACTATGTGAATCAATTTGTGGAATTTAACAATTACGTAAATTCTCCAATTGCTAACTTTAATGGTGAATTATACAATATGCCATTTAACATGAATACATTCACAAAGTTATGGGGAATTGTAACACCAAAAGAAGCAAAAGAAAAAATTGAAGAGCAAAAACAAGTTCTAAAAGGAAAAGAACCAAGTAATTTAGAAGAGCAAGCGATTTCTTTAGTAGGAGAAGACATATATAAGAAATTGGTAAAAGAATATACAGAAAAACAATGGGGAAGAGACTGTAAAGATTTACCAGCATTTATCATTAAAAGATTACCAGTCAGATTTACATTTGATAACAATTATTTCAATGACCGCTATCAAGGAATCCCAATAGGGGGATATAACAAGATTATAGAGAAAATGCTAGAAAATGTAGATGTCGAGTTAGGAGTAGATTATTTAAAAGATAAAGAAAAATATGACAGTATGGCTGAAAAAGTATTGTTTACAGGTATGATTGATGAATTTTACAATTATCAATTAGGAACTTTGGAATATAGAAGTCTAAAATTCGAACAAGAGATTTTAGAAGATGTAGATAATTATCAAGGTGTTGCTGTTATGAATTTTACATCTAAAAAAGAAGCCTATACAAGAATTATAGAGCACAAACATTTTGAATTTAATAATTGTAAAGGAACAGTTATTACAAAAGAGTATCCAAGTACATGGAAAATAGGAGATGAAGCATATTATCCAGTAAATGATGAAAAAAATATGAACTTATATAATCAATATAAAGAATTGGCTGATAAAGAAGAAAATGTTATATTTGGAGGACGTTTAGGACAATATAAATATTATGATATGGATAAAATTATTGAAGAGGCTTTGAATTTAGTAGAAAAAGTCAAGGGAGAGAATCACTAATTAGGTGATTCTTTTTTGTTGAATAGTTAAATAAAAAAATAGAGAGAGGTTCTTGCGAAGCAAGATTTGTCTTGACGAAAATATGAGCTTAGTATATAATAATTAATGAAATTTTAGAAATGAGAAAGTGTAAAAATGGAAAAAATTATAAAAAAAGTATGTACGAGAGAAACAATGTTATATATAATATTTGGTGCATTAACAACACTAATTAATATAGTTGTTTCAACTATATTGGTAAAGACATTTCAAGTTGAAGGAAATCTAGCTAGTACAATTGGAATTATTGTATCAATTATATTTGCTTATTTTACAAATCGAAAAATGGTATTTAATTCTACAGCAGAAACAGCAAAAGAAAAATGGAAAGAATTTTTGAAATTTATATTAGGAAGATCTTTTACAATGGTTATTGAGATGGCAGGTGTATTTTTGTTATATACAGTATTAGGCATAGAATATGTTATAACAAAAGTAACCATAACGGTGATTGTTGTTATATTAAACTTTTTTATTAGTAAATTTTTTGCATTTAAAAGTAAGAAGAACGAAAGTTAAGGAACGGAATTCTTATAGATAATAAGAAAGAAATAAACAAGGAAGTGAAATAAATGAAAAAAATAACCATAATTATACCAGCATATAATGAAGAAGAATCATTACCACCATTATATGAAAGATTAGAAAAACTAATGCATTCTATGGAACATTATGAATTTGAAATTTTATTTGTAAATGACGGAAGTAAAGACAATACAATCAATTTAATAAAAGAATACAGGGAAAAAGATAATAGAATATGCTATGTTGATTTTTCTAGAAATTTTGGAAAAGAAATTGCTATGATTGCAGGATTAGATTATGCAACAGGAGATTGTGTCATTTTTATGGATGCAGATTTGCAAGATCCACCAGAATTGATTCCAGAATTGGTAAAATATTGGGAAGAAGGTTATGATGATGTTTATGCCAAAAGAAGTTCCCGCAAAGGAGAAACATGGCTAAAAAAATTCACATCAAAAATGTACTACAGAGTATTACAACATCTAACAAGTGTGCCAATCCAAGAAGATACAGGTGATTTTAGATTATTAGACAGAAGATGTGTAAATGCATTGAAAAAAATGAGAGAATCTCAAAGACAATCTAAAAGTATGTTTAGTTGGATTGGGTATAAGAAAAAAGAAGTATTATATGATAGAGACCCAAGAATTGCAGGAAAAACAAAATGGAATTACAAAAAGTTGGTAGATTTAGCGATTGATGGAATTACATCATTTACGACATCACCACTTAGAATATCTACATATATTAGTATACCAACATTTATTGTGTTATTTGTATATTTTGTATATGTGATTGCAAAATGTATTGTAACGAATACAATGATTCAAGCATATCAAGCAATTATATTATTAATCCTATTTTTCTCAGGAATACAAATCTTGTTAATTGGAATTATAGGAGAATATTTAGGAAGAATCTTTAATGAAAGTAAAAATAGACCATTATATTTAGTAAATGAATATAATGGAGAAAAAGAAATGAATGATTAAAAAGGGAGAAACAATTTGAGTACAAAGGAAAAATTAATCAGGCACAAAAAGAAAAATGTTAGATTATTCCCATTATATAAAATGGTATCATGGGATCTATTATTCTATTATCCAATCATATTTTTATTCCTGACACAAGTAAAAGGATTTTCACCAGCTCAAGTATTATTTTCTGATGCATTTTACACTTTGTCTAATACATTATGGCAGATACCAGTAACAAGACTAGTAGATAGAGTAGGAAAAAAGAATGCATTAATAGTGGGAAATATATTATATACATTAAGCATATTATCTATGATATTTATGCAAGAATATTATGAATTATTAATCATTCAATTTATATATGCACTTGGATATTCTATAAAAGGAATTTGTGAAGCAAATATATTATATGATTCATTGCCAAAAGGATATCGAAGAGGAAAAATATTTTCAAAAATAGATGGAAAATCTACATCATATTTTTATATATTTGAAGCCATTGCTTCTGCAACAGCAGGATTTACATTTGTTATCAATGGTTATATTCCAATGATTTTATGTTTTATATGTTGTACAATTGCAACTATTTTATCATTTAAATTTAGACATACAGCTATTGTACAGAATAAAGTAGAACCAATTAAATTTATAGAATATATGACACAATTAAAAACTTCTTTTACATATTTTCTAAAATCTAAAAGAATTCGCTCGCTAATTATGTTTAATGCATTATTAATGGGGACAATAACAGCAATTGTTAATTTAAGAAGTAGTATATTAGAAGAAATACAAGTTCCTGAACAGTATTTTGGTGTTATATTTGCCATATTACAAATTATAGCAGCAATTTCTACTAGAAATACTGAAAAAATACAAGAGAACTTTAGAAATAAAACATTAGCATGGCTAGGAATTCCTATGGTAATGTCTTGCATTGTAATAGGATTTATTGGACAAGATCCATTATCAAAGTCATCATTAATATTAATTGTTATGTTATTTGCTATTCAATATGCAATAAAAGGACCATATGTAGGTTTAATGACAAGATATCTAAATAATTTTACCAATCGAAGTATAAGACCTAAAATATCAGCTTTGCGATATTTGACAGCAAATTTAGCAACAGCTATTTTATCATTGATATCTTCTGGATTATTAGCAATAACAACAACTGCAAATACGTTTATTATAGTAGGTTGTATAACTACAATTAGTGTAGTATTATTGTTAGATTATATGAGAGATAAAGTGGGATTGAAACCAGAAGAATATAGTGAAGAAGATATACAATATAGTATCAATAGACCAGAAAAAGGAAAAGAATAATTTGATGATTCTGTTCAATGTCCGTTTCCTAAAAGGTATATATATTATATTTTTCGCTATCCCAACACTTTACATATTCTAATGAAATCAGCTCCCACGGGACTGTCGCTGATTTCATAAGAGTATGTAGCGTGTCGGTCCCCACGAAACCCGCTTAAAATATAATATATATACCTTTTAGGAAACGGACATTGAAAACAATTTGAAGAATAAATTAAGAATTTATTGAAAAATGGGTGAAGATATGATAAAATAAAAAATGAATTAGAGAGAAAGGTTAAAATGGTGGTAAGATGATTATTATTAATAAACTAGAAAATATAAAATAAGATGACAATCATATTTTAGAATGGTTTATTAATAATGCAAATTTTAAAGAACTATATGTAAAAACTACCAAATTAATGTGTAGAAATATAACAGATATAAAAATATAAATGCGAAAATTAGATGAGATTAAAAATAATAGATAATAAACTCCTTCTTTAATATGATTTAAAGGAGGAGTTTTTATGGTATTAGAATTAAAAAATATATCAAAATATTATGGTGATAGAAAGATATTAGAAATTGAAAATCTAAAAGTATATGAAAATGAAAAAATAGGAATTGTAGGGCAAAACGGATCAGGAAAAACGACATTGTTAAATATGATAGCAGGAAGAATACAACCAGATACAGGAGAAATTGTTCATAAACAAAATATCATATATATGGAGCAATTTGAAGAAATTAATGATCAAAATAAGGATTTAAGTGGTGGAGAAAAAAAGAAAGAAACGTTTCATAAAAAAGTACTGAACCAAAATGGAATTTTATTATTAGATGAACCATCAAGTAATTTAGATAGGAATGGAATCAGTCATATTGAAAAAGAATTAAAAAAATATCAAGGAACCATACTAATCATATCTCATGATAGAAGTCTATTAGACGAATTTTGTTCAGCAATTATTGAAATAAAAGATGGGAAAGTCAAAAGATATGAAGGTAATTATTCAAAATATAAATTACAAAAAGAGGCAGAAATAAAAAGAGAAGAATTTGAATATATGCAATATATCAATGAAAAACAGAGGCTAGAAAAAGCAATTCATGTTTCAAAAAATACAGCAAAAGAAGTCAGAAAAACGCCAAAGCGTATGGGGAATTCTGAAGCAAGACTGCATAAAAGAGGTGTTGAAAATATAAGAGAAAAATTGGAAGGACATACCAATGCCTTACAAACAAGATTAGATAAGTTAGAAGTAAAAGAAAAACCACAAAACAATCAAAAAATATATATGAAATATCAAACTGATGAGAGAGTAAAAAATAAAATTGCAGTAAATATTGAAAATTTAAATATAAAATTAGGAGATAAACTGTTATTTGAAAATGCAAGTTTTGTTGTCAAAACTAACAGAAAAACAGCTTTAATAGGAGAAAATGGAGCAGGAAAAACAACACTTATAAACCAAATTATAAATGGCAATTACCATATTAAAGTAAATTCGAATATGAAAATAGGATATTTTTCACAAGACTTTACAAATTTAGATTTTACTAGAACGGTGTTACAAAATGTGATGCAAGATACCAATCAATCAGAAATGATTGTAAAAAATATATTAGCAAATCTTTTATTTAAAGATAAAGATTTAGAAAAAAAGATAGAAGATTTAAGTGGAGGAGAACGTGTAAAAGTATCGATTGCCAAGATTTTGGTATCAGATAACAATTTACTGATATTAGATGAACCTACTAATTTCTTGGATATAGAATCTATTGAAAGTTTAGAAAATTTGTTAAAAGAATATAATGGAACGATTTTATTTGTTACACATGATAAAACATTTATTGATCATATTGCAACAGATATTTTAGTGATAAAAAATCATAAAATCGTAGAATATGAAGGAAATTATTCTTCTTATTTACAATATGAAAAAGAAAGAAGTAAAAAGCAAAAAAGTAAAAATGAAAATGATAAACTCTTATTAGATTTTAAATTATCACAGATTACTTCGGAATTAGCAACAACAAAAGATGAAAAAAGAAAAAAAGAACTAGAAGAAGAATTTGATGAACTAATAAAATTAAAACATTTGACGAAATAAATAAAAATTCGTATAATAGCAATAAAGTACAAATAATAAATAGAGGAAAAAGAAATATGAGTAAAATATTAATTGTTGAAGATGATAAAAAATTAAGACAAGAATTAGAAACATTTCTAAATAAGAATGGATTTGAAGCAAAAGGCTTAGAAAATTTTGATAATACGATACAAGATATATTAGAGGAAAAAGCAGATTTGGTATTATTAGATATTAATTTGCCATATACAGATGGAGAATTTGTCTGCAAAGAAGTAAGAAAAGTATCTAATGTTCCAATTATCATGATAACAAGTAGAGATAATGAGATTGATGAATTAATGAGTTTAAATTATGGAGCAGATCAATATGTTACAAAACCATATAATATACAAATATTACTTGCAAAAATAAATGGTTTATTAAAAAGAAATCAAAATGCAGGAAGAAATCCAGAAAAAATTGATTGTAATGGTTTTGCATTAAATATAGCAGAAAGAGTTATAGAAAAAGATAATCAAAAAATGGATTTAACAAAAAATGAATATACAATTTTATATTATTTAAGCATTCATAAAAATGAAGTTGTGTCAAGAGATGAAATCATGGATTACTTATGGGAAAGTGAAGAATTTATTGATGATAATACATTAAATGTCAATATAAGAAGACTAAGAACGAAATTAGAGGAATTAGGATTACAAGATAGGATAGAAACCAAAAGAGGACAGGGGTATGTATTAAAATGAAATTTAAAGATTTTATAAAAGATAAAATGTTATTAATTGTAAGTGTCATATTAGCATTAATTAGTATAGAAGTATTATTACTTGTTTATCAAATTGGAATCATTGCACAAATCTACATAGCTGCTATTATCATTATCGTCATAGTGATTTCTATATTGGTGGAGTATAAAAAGAAACAACATTTTTATCATCATTTAAAAAACAATATGGAAGAATTACATGAAAAGTATTTGATTTCTGAAATTATTAAAAGTCCTAATTTTGTAGAAGGCAAAATTTTAAAAGAAGTCATGCAAGATGCAGGAAAATCTATGCTTGAAAATGTGAATGATTATAAACGCATTCAGGAAGAATATAAAGAATATATAGAATTATGGATTCATGAAGTCAAAATACCGATTGCAGCAAGTAAAATGATTATTGAAAATCATAAAAATGAAGTCACCAAAAGTATAGATGAAGAATTAGACAAAGTAGAAAACTATACAGAACAAGCATTATTTTATGCAAGAAGCAATGCAGTTGAGAAAGACTATATCATTACGAAAACCAACTTAAAAGAAATTGTAAATGGTGCGATATTAAAAAATAAAAGTACATTATTAAATGAAAAAGTAGCATTGGAATTAAAAGATTTAGAGCAAGAAATTTATACAGATAGTAAATGGGCAACATTTATTATTAACCAAATTATACAAAATGCGATTAAGTATTCTAAAGAAGAAAATAAGAAAATAGAAATATTTGCAAAATCAAAAAATGATAAAGTGATTTTATATATACAAGATAATGGAATAGGAATCAAAAAAGGAGAAATTACAAGAGTATTTGAAAGAGGTTTTACTGGAGAAAATGGAAGATTAATAGGACAAAAATCTACTGGAATTGGTTTATATTTATGCAAAAAATTATGTGATAAATTAAGTCTTGGCATAGAACTGAATTCTGAAAAAGATAAAGGAACAGAAGTAAGGATTATATTTCCTAAAAATAGTTATACGAATTTGAAGTAGTTGAAAAATAGATTTTTAAATTGTATATATTTAAAAGGTAAGATACAAAAAATATCTTACCTTTTCTTCTTTATATATAGAAATTTCTGATTTGGTTTATGCACAATTACCTTACAAAAATGTAAGATAAATGTAAGATTAAACAATGGAAAGAAAACAGAATAAGCCGTATAATAGACATAGAATAAAAGATAAATGGAGGGTTATATATATGAGTCATGTATTAGAAGTGAAAAACATAGAAAAATACTATGGAAACAAATCCAATTTAACAAAAGCCATTGCAGGGATTAGCTTTAATATAGAGACAGGAGAATTTGTTGGAATCATGGGAGCATCAGGATCAGGAAAAACGACTCTTTTAAATTGCATTTCAACAATTGACAGAGTAACAGCAGGAAACATTATTATTAACAATCAAGATATCACAAAATTAAAAGGAAACAAATTAAACAAATTTAGAAGAGAAGAACTAGGTTTTATATTCCAAGATTTTAATTTATTAGATACATTAACTGCTTATGAAAACATAGCATTAGCATTAACCATTCAAAAAGTAAATGTTCATGAAATTGATAAAAGGGTAAAAGAAGTAGCAGAAAAATTAGAAATATCAGATATTTTAAATAAATATCCATATCAAATATCAGGAGGACAAAAACAAAGAGTAGCATCAGCAAGAGCAATTATTACAAATCCAAAAATGGTCTTGGCAGATGAACCAACAGGAGCATTAGACTCAAAGTCAGCTAGACAACTACTAGAAACATTTGAACACTTAAATAAAAAATTAGGAGCAACCATTTTAATGGTTACGCATGATGCCTTTACAGCAAGTTATGCAGATAGAATTATCTTTATTAAAGATGGAAAAGTTTTTAATGAACTTGTAAAGGGAGAAGATACTAGAAAACAATTCTTTGAAAAGATAATTGAAGTACAAACACTTCTTGGAGGTGATTTGAACGATGTTATTTAAATTATCTGTTAAAAACATGAAAAAGAGTTTTAAAGATTATGCGATATATTTTTTAACATTAGTATTAGGTGTCGCCATCTTTTATATGTTTAACTCTTTAGATAGTCAACAAGCTATGTTAGAAGTGTCTCAATCCACGAGAGAGATGATACAACTTATGATTAGCATGTTAGGAATGGTATCTGTATTTATTGCTATTGTACTTGGATTTTTAATCGTATATGCCAATAACTTTTTGATCAATAGAAGAAAAAGAGAATTTGGTATTTATATGACCTTGGGTATGGGAAGAACACAAATATCAAAAATTATATTAATAGAAACCATATTAGTAGGAATCATTTCTTTAATTGTTGGTATTTTTATAGGTGTATTTGGTTCTCAATTTATGTCTATACTAGTAGCCAAACTTTTTGAAGCAGATATGAGTGAATTCACTTTTGTGTTTTCAAAAGATGCTTGCATTAAAACTTGTATCTATTTTGCAGTTATGTATATAGCTGTTATGATATTTAATACACTTACGATTTCAAGATACAAATTAATTAATTTATTGACAGCTGTTAGAAAAAATGAAAAAGTAAAAATTAAAAATCCAATCATCTCTATTATTATATTCTTAATTTCAACAGGATTACTAGGATATGCCTATTATTTAGTAACAGGAGGCGTTTATGAATTAAATACAGAAGAAAAAATGTTGGTACCAATTTTGATGGGAATTGTAGGAACAATAGGTGTGTTCTGGTCTTTATCAGGATTTATATTAAGAATCATACAAACCAGAAAAAAGATATATCTAAAAGGAACCAATATGTTTGTATTAAGACAATTAAATAATAAAATTAATACAACCGTTATGAGTATGTCTGTTATTTGTCTAATGCTATTTATGACCATTAGTGTATTATCTAGCAGTTTATCGATACAAAATTCATTGGATTCAGAATTAGAAGAAATGACACCAGTAGATGTCAATTTATATAAAACAGCGAATTTACCAGAAAGCTATGAGGATTCCTATACAGGTCAGATGATATATACTACAGAAGAACAAAGAGAAGATTCAAAACAACCAGTTAGTTACACATTAGAAACCAATGGATATGATATGAATACCTTAAAAGATGTGATAGAAATTCCTATTTATGCAATTCCTGAATGGACTTTAGCATATAGCTTAGGAGATTATTATGAACAAGCAAAAGTGCAATTTTCAATGCTTATGTATGATACACCAGAAGAAGTTATAAAAGTTTCTGATTATAATAAAATTGCAGAACTTTATGGACAAGAACAGTATAGTTTAAATGATGATGAATATATTGTACTTTGTGATTTTGATAACATGACAGAATTAAGGAATCAAGCCTTAAAAGAAAATGAAACTATAGAAATTGAGGGAAAAACTTTACATGCAAAATACAATGAATGTAAAAGTGGATTTATCGAAATGTCTACAAGTCATGTAAACACAGGAATCATGTTAGTTCCAGATAGTTTGGAGTTAAAAGAAGAATGGAAAGAAGAACAATTTCTAGTAGCAAATTATAATGCTGAAACAGATGAAGAAAAAGAACAAATAGAAAAAACATTTGCAGAAGCAGATAATAATACACTATTGAACAATTTAGATCAAAAAGGTATAGAGATAGATGGAATGACAAAAATTAGTATAAGAGAAGCAAGTAAAGGATTAGCAACGATTATCATATTTATAGCAATTTACTTAGGCGTTATTTTCTTAATTGCAAGTTCTGCTATTTTAGCATTAAAACAATTAACAGAAAGTTCAGATAACAAACAAAGATATACTATTTTAAGAAAAATTGGTTGTGATGAAAAGATGATCAATCAAGCATTGTTTAGACAAATATTTATATTTTTTATGTTGCCATTAGCGCTTGCTATTATACATTCTATATTTGGAATTAAATTTATATTATCTATGATGGCTTCACTAGCATCAGAGGAAGAATTGTTACCATCTATTATTGTAACAACACTTATTATCGGTATTATCTATGGATTATATTTCTTAGCGACATATTTAGGAAGTAAAAACATAATTAAAGAGGAGGAATAAATCTATGTTGGGATTGTTTAAATTAATTCTACTAGCCATTGTAGGAATTATAATTGCAGGTATAGTATTCTTCTCTAATATTTTTTATGATGGTACTATTTCAAAAGATGGTATTGTGAATACTTATAATCATTTTTTACAAGACACCTCGGTTAATGGACTTACAAGAGATAACAAATTAGAAGGAAAAAGAAAATTTGGAATTGATGAATATGTAGGAACTTATAAGGCAAATTACAACAATAAAACAAAAGAAGAAACAATATTTGGAGGAACAGTTTTAGATAGAGAAAATGGAAATACAATAACATTAAGGATAAAAGTAGAAAAGCAAAGTGGTAGTATTGAGGTTGTTAGTAATCCAGGAACTGAAAGTGAAGTTTTGATAAGTGATACCGGAGAAGTTGAAAAAACTATTGATATTAAAGAAAAGAGCTACTATTTGAAAATTAAAGTTACAGATTTTACTGGAAATGTAGAAATAGTAGCAGAATAGGAGAATTTAAAAATGGAAGATTTTAAAGAAAAATTACCAATTATGATTGCAGTAATGATTGTGATTGTTCTGATGATTGGAGCATATTACTTTTTAGTAGTACATAAAGACCAATATTATACGCAAATAGATAATACGAAAATGGAAGAGATTTCTGGAACAGATGATATGAAATACCAATATACATTAACAGCTTACAATAAAAATGGAAAAGAAAAAGAAGTACAATTTAAAACTAGTAGAGAATTAAGAGAAGGAGCATATTTAGAATTAGATGTAATGCAAATGAGAGGAGTAGTAAAGTGGAGAGAAGTTCAAGCAGATGACTTACCAGATGATGTTAAAATAGCAATGAATGTAGAATAGAAGTAGCAAAATAGGGAGAAAGAAATGAGGTGGTAAAGTGAAAGGATTTTTTAAAGTTGTGGTTTTGGTAGTATTAATTTTATTAAGTATTGCTCTATTGTTTGTAGGAAATGGATATACTATGTATAAAGAGGCAATAGAGAGTATACCGCTAGAAGAAAAAGTAAATCAAATACGAGAAAAAGAAAATTACACAAAACTTTCAGAATTACCACAAATCTATATAGATGCAGTTGTTAGTGTAGAAGATCATAGATTTTATCAACATCCAGGAATTGATGTGATTGCAATTGGAAGAGCATTTATCAATGATATCAAAGCAATGCGTTATGTAGAAGGCGGAAGTACAATTACACAACAATTGGCAAAAAACATCTATTTTACCCAAAAAAAGAAAATGACTAGAAAGATTGCAGAAATGTTTATGGCATTTCAAATAGAGAGAAATTTAAGCAAGGAAGAAATCTTAGAATTATATTTAAATACTAGTTATTTTGGAGATGGATATGATACCGTAAAAGAAGCATCAAAAGGTTATTTTGGAAAAGAACCCAATGAAATGACAGATGGAGAATGCGTGATGCTTGCAGGAATACCAAATGCGCCAAGTGTTTATGCACCAACTGTCAATCCAGATCTGGCAAAGCAAAGACAAAAACAAGTATTAGATAAAATGGTTAAATATGAATATTTAACACAAGAAGAAGCAGACACAATATATGAAGAAAAATAATGTATGAAAGAAGATATATGTTTGTATATCTTCTTTTTTAATAAGGAGTGAGTCCTAACTATATGTTTATTATTTTTTACACCTTGTGTGTCGCAACTTTCATAATATAAAAGGATAATCGAAAGTTGCTCCAATCGCACTCACTTCGTTCGTTTGGTCGCTTACGCGGTGTTGCAAAATAATAAACATATAGTCAGAATTTATTAACACTATATTTATTGAAAAACAGTAAAAAAATATTGACAAACATGAAACGATAATATATAACTAACAAAAGGAGGCATCTATGGAAGAAAATAAAAAAGAGAAGTTTTTAGAAAGAATATATAGAATCATAAATTGGGGTTTAGCCATTTTTATACTTGTATTTTCAACTTACACATTAAGATATTCGGGAGAATATGAATTATATATAAATGAAGACAATAGAGATAGGATTTATGCATATGTAGGAGAGGAAAATTTTAGAATAGATAGTGAAGCAAAGAAAATTATATATGAAGAAGTTTGGGATAACAATGATTATAAAATTTATTACGAAAATGGAGAAAAAGAGGTCTTATATTTAGAAGGGATTCCTTGGGAAAATAATCTGATAAAAGAAGAGGGGATATATATTCCTATAAGAAACTTGAGTATTACTTTTATTCTTGTCATCATCCTTATCTTAAATATAACGATAATAAGAAAAAGATTTGAAAAAGATAACAACCAGCTAATATATAAAAATATTTCTATTATGGTTACAATAATTCTAACACTTATGATACTTTGTAATTTTGCGCTAGGATTAACCACACCTATTTTGATAATTCCTGTACTAGCTATATTCCTATTTGGAGGAGCAGGTGTCATTGGGCTTATTAGTTATTATATAGAAAGAAAAAAGATTAGATCAAAAACCTCTTCTAATTTTTTAAAAATCTTATTTATAAATTATATCGTCCTATTGGCAATATATAGCATATATATGATTTCATGGGGAGGAATAATGGAATGGAATGTAATTACTTCAATCGTATTCGTAGCAGGAGAAACGATTTTAGGGTATGGCACCGGAAGATTAATAGATATACTAAATCATAAAAAAACATGAAAAGTTTATTGATATCAATGTATTTAATGGAAGTTATGAAGAATTTATAAAATTAGTTGAAGAATAAAAATAAATCATCAAATATTAACAAAAATATATTGAAAAATACACATTTTTCTGTTACATTAAAAAAAACAAAGGAAAAAGGTGGTTATATGATAAGAAAAATAAAAGAAGAAGACTTAACAAAAGTAATGACAATATGGGTAAAAGGAAATTTTAAAGCAAATAGCTTTATTGAAAAAGATTATTGGTTAGAAATCTATAATCAAGCAAAAGTAGACTTTTTAGAAAATTTTAAAACTTATGTATATGTAGAAAATGATGAAGTTTTAGGATTTATTTCTATTGATGAAAATGAAATAAAAGCGATATTTGTAAAAGAAGAAAATAGAGGACATGAAATTGGAACTAAATTGTTAAATTATTATAGAAATAATTTAGAAGATAATGCAGAACTTTCGGTAAAAATATTTGAAAAAAACATGAAAGGTATTATATTTTTTTCGAATTTGCAATTTAAAAATAGTAAAATCCAATTAAACGAACAATTTAACGAGACAGAATATATTATGACTTGGAAAAAAGAATAATAAAATATAGATAAAGAGGATAAAGTAGAAGTGCTTTATCTTTTTTTAAAAAAATTTATTTTTGCAAGATATATTATTTATGCATCTTAAGAAAATTTTAATATTTCGTAAAAAAATACTTAATAAATAACTGGTATACTAAAAGTGACAAAAATGTAAGACAAAAATATAGCAAAATGCATACATTTTAGGAAAAATGTGGTATAATATATATGTTATGGTTTATTTTAACATAAACAGAAAGGATAAACATGAGTAGAAAAACAAAAATAAAAATATTAAGAATCATAATTGCAATAATTGCAGTTACAATTATTATAGGGATGCTAGTCTATTTAATTCCAGTTATGAAAAATCTAAGTACAATAGAAGGACAAGAGGCATTTAAAAATAAAGTTAATGATTCAGGTTTTGTAGGATTATTAATGTTATTTGGACTTCAAGTGGCACAAATATTTTTATTTATATTACCAGGTGAACCGATAGAAATATTAGCAGGTATGTGCTATGGTGGATGGGGAGGATTATTATTTATTACCATATCTGTAGCTATTATTACAACAGGAATCTTTTCCTTAGTAAGAAAATTAGGAAGAAAATTTGTATATGATTTTTGCGATGAAGAAAAAGTAAAAAAAATTGAAAACAGTAAGATATTTAAAAATCCAAAAAAAGTTGAATGGATATTAATTATATTATTTATGATACCAGGAACACCTAAAGATCTGTTAGTATACATTTCAGGATTATTACCAATAAAACCACTACGACTTATATTAATATCTACATTTGCTAGGTTACCTTCTGTGGTATCATCAACATTTGCAGGAAATACGTTAATGAAAGGTGATTGGAAATCAAGTTTAGTTATATATGCGATTACATTTTTATTAGTTGGTGTAGTTGTATTTATTATCAATAAGTTCGATAAAAGTAAAACTACAGAAGAAGCATTAAAATCAATACAAGAAGATATAAAATAGAAAGGAAATAAGAGGGAAATTTATGGAAAAGAAAGTTGTTCTAGCCAAAACTACGAAAGATAAAATAATTGAATATATAATCTACTTTTTCATATATTCTTTTTTAGGTTGGTTAATTGAAACTATTTATGCTATGTTTGTACATGGATATTTTGTAAAAAGAGGATTTTTGTTTGGACCAGTTTGTCCAATATATGGTTTTGGAGCAGTATTATTATTGATGGCAACAAAAAAGTTATACAAAAAACCTTTTCTAAAATTTCTAATTGCAACAATTGCTTTTACATTGTTTGAATATATGGTTTCGTTTATATTAGAAATGCTATTTGGATTACGATGGTGGGACTATTCAAATGACTTCTTAAATATTCAAGGAAGAGTTAGCTTATTATATTCTATATTTTGGGGTGTTATTGGATTAGTTTTACTAGAAAAACTGCACCCATACATACAAGATAAAATACAAAAAATAACAAAAGGAAATGCCAATCATTTACAGAAAATTGTTTGTTTCTTATTAATTGGTATATTAATTGCAGATACTGTTTTCTCAGTTTTAAAGTATTTAAATTAATATAGATAATTTGAGTTTGAGATGTTTCTGTATGGAAAATTCTCATAAAACCTAATCTGAATCAAAAATACTGTATTTAATATTTAAAAAAATAAATAAAAATATTAAATACAGTATTTTGTTATAATTAAAATTTGATAAAAATATCCTAAACAAATTGAAAATTAGTTTTTCTTAAGAATTTATTTAAACAAATTTAAGAAACCCTAAAAAGATTATTAAGATTTACATGATATAGTAAAACTACATAAAGGTGAATACTGTTATGTAGTAATAAAAATAATATGAAATAAAGGGGTGAAGCAAATGAGAAAGGAAAAATGGATTAATCAAGGTATAAAAATATTTTGGGTATTTATCATAGGAAGTTTGATTGGATATATGGTTGAAATGATTGTAGGATTAGTTCAAAATGGTTATTTTGTATCAAGACAAGGACTACTATTTGGACCATTTGCACAAGTATATGGATTAGGTATATTAGCTTACTATTTTGTTGTTCCCAAAATAAAAGGAGGATATCTAAAAGTCTTTTTTGTAACAATGCTATTAGGAGGAATTGTAGAATATTTATGTTCTTATTTCCAAGAGATTTTATTTGGAAGCATTTCATGGGATTATTCGGATTTATGGTTTAATATAAACGGAAGAACAAGTCTGCTACATTGTACATATTGGGGAATAGGAGGAATATTATTTATGAAATATGTTATGCCTTTAATTAATCATATAGATAAGATTATAAAAAATCAGTATTTTAGAACCATAACCGCTTTATTTGCCATATTTATGGTATTTAATATATCTGTATCTTCAATGGCAGCGATTAGACAAGATGAAAGAAATCGTGAAATTGTAGCAACAAGTAATATAGATATATTTTTTGATAAATATTATTCTGATGAAGTGATGGATGTAATTTATGAAAATAAAATAGAAGTAGAGAGATAGAATTACTTAGAAATCAATTAATTTCTGTCAAAGAATAGGCACTGCCAATTATGGGTGGTGCTTTTTCTATTGTAAAATTTAGCAATTTGAAAAAACATCGACAAACATTTACATAAAGTCATATTATATATAAGACTATGAGAAAGGAGGAATTCATTTGGAAGTAAAGGGAAAAAAGATAGGATTTGTATTAACAGGTTCGTTTTGTACATTTCGAAAAGTGTTACCTAAAATGAAAGAATTAATAAAAAAAGGAGCAGAAATTGTACCAATTATGTCTTTTAATAGTTATCAGTTAGATACGAAATTTGGAAAAGCAGAAGATTTTATCAACGAAATAGAAGAAATAACAGGGAAAAAAATTATTCACACAATTGTAGATGCAGAACCAATTGGTCCCAAAAAAATGACAGATATAATGATTATTGCACCTTGTTCAGGAAATACTATGTCAAAATTAGCCTGTGATATTATAGATACACCTGCAACTATGGCGGCTAAATCGCATTTAAGAAATAATCGACCTTTAGTTATAGCAGCATCTACGAATAATGGATTAAGTGGTAATGCTGAAAATATAGGAAAATTATTAAACAGAAAAAATTACTTTTTTGTACCATTTAGACAAGATAATCCAATCACAAAACCAAGGTCAATTGTATTTGATCCAGAATACATCATAAAAACGATTGAATATGCCTTAGAAGGAGAACAAATCAGTCCGATATTAATCTAATAAACTTGTATATGGAATTCAGGTATGATAGAATAGGAAAGAAGGAGGATAGGACAAATGAAAGACTTTCAAGATAAGTACAGTTGGAATTTAACAGATTTATTTAAAAACAAAGAAGAATTTTATGATGAAATAAGAAAAGTAAAAGATAAATTAAAACAAATCGAAAATTATAAAGGTATATTATGTGATAATTCAGAGAACTTATATCAATGTTATGCTTTGTATGAAAAGTTATTAATAGATTTTGATAAAATCTATTCTTATGGTATGTTTTCTTATCATTTAAATATGGCAAATCAAGAAGGCATCAAATTATATAAGGAAGTAGAAATGTTATCATCAGAATTTAGTACAGCCTCTTCTTTTATAATACCTGAAATCACATTTACAGATGAAAAGACAATTCGAGAATATTTATCTAATGATAAAAGACTAAAACCATATAAAAGAGATATAGAAGATATTTTAGAAAAGAAAAAACATGTTTTGAGTAAGGAAGAAGAAAACTTACTTGCTAATTATTCAGAGATATTTTCTAGTCCAGAAAATATATATGGTATCTTAACAAATGCAGAATTTAAATTTGGGAATTTAATAGATGAAGATGGAAAAGAAGTGGAATTAACTAATGCCACATATACGAAATATTTAAAGAGTTTCAATATAGAAGTAAGAAAACAAGCTTTTCACCTAATGTATAAAAAGTATAGTGAATATATTAATACCATAACCGAAATGTATTTATCGAATGTAAAGCAAACTGTTATTACTTCTAAGTTAAGAAAATATGCTTCTTCTTTAGAACAAGCAACTATTCATGATGATGCAACAATAAAAGTATATGAAGCTTTAATGAAAGGAGTTAATGAAGGATTAGAAATTAATTACCAATTTATATCTTTAAAAAGAAAATTGTTACATATAAAAGAAATGCATATATATGATCTTTATCTGAATCCATTTCAAGAAGGAAAAAATACAATTTCTTTTGAAGATGCTAAAAAAGAAGCGAAGAGTGCATTATCTGTATTAGGAACAGAATATGGTAACATATTAGATAAGGCATTTGAAAATCATTGGATAGACGTATATGAAAAAAGTAATAAAAGAGGTGGAGCATATAGTTCTGGAGTATATGGAGTACATCCATTTGTGTTGATGAATTTTACAGAAGATAAAAGAGACGTTAGCACTATTGTTCATGAATTGGGGCATAGTATCCATTCATATTATTCTAACAAAACTCAAAATATAATTGATGCAAATTATACGATTATGGTAGCAGAAGTTGCATCAACAGTAAATGAAATTTTACTCAGTGAATATCAAATACAACATGAGAAGGATAAAAAGAAAAAAGCAGAATATATTTATGAACTTTTAGAAATGATAAGAGCAACTTTTTATAGACAATCCATGTTCGCTGAATTTGAAAAAGAAGTGCATGAGAAAATTGAAAATGGAGAAATGCTAGCAGCAGAAGATTTAAATAAACTATATTATGAATTGAATCAAAAATATTTTGGAAAAGACATTATTCTTGATAAGGAAATACAATATGAATGGTCTAGAATTCCCCATTTTTATACAGATTTTTATGTGTATAAATATGCAACAGGAATATCAGCAGCCATTTGTATTGCAACAAAAATTTTGAATAAAGAAGAGGGATATGTAGAAAAATATATTCATATGCTAAGTCAAGGATGTACAAAAAAATCAGTAGAGCTTTTAAAAATGGTAGATGTTGATTTGGAAGACAGCAATACATATAAAGTAATGACAGAATTTTATAAAGATAAAATTGATGAATTAAAAAAATTATTATAAGAAAGGTTTATATATATGAAAAAAGATGAGCTAAAGAAAGAAGAAACAAATATACAAATTGAGAAAGAAACAGAAAAGGTAAATAATGAAACACAAAACAAGTCAAAGATAAAAAAGAAAAGAACAATTAATGGAATTAGTATTTGGAGAATTTTAGCGTATTTTATTATTTACAGTATATTTGGATATATCATAGAAACTATATATGGAATGATAACCAAAGGCGTATGGGAAAGTAGACAAAGCTTTTTATATGGACCATTTTGTGGTATTTATGGTTTAGGTGCTGTTGTTATGATTATTTGCTTACACAAATTTCCTAGAAAATTTAATACATTGTTTATAGGAGGATTTATTGTTGGCTCTATTGTAGAATATGTAGTGAGTTTTGTAGGAGAAATGCTATTAGGTGTAAAATGGTGGGATTATTCTAATATGCCACTAAATATTAATGGAAGAATATGTGTCTATTTTTCTGTTTTCTGGGGATTTTTAGGAATCTATTTAATAGCTTCTCTAAATCCAAAAGTAGATAAAATTATTGATTGGATAAAAAGCAAATTTAAAACTTATAAAGCATTAAAAACATTTGTTATGACTGTATTTATTTTACTTATGATAGATTGTGTGTCAACTGGATTTGCAATTGAATTTTTCTTAGTAAGAATGATTGCTCAAAACGATATTGATGTTGCAAATAAAGAATTAGTTATGGAAAAATATGATGAGATTTATGGAAATGAAAAATTATCAAATTTCATTTATCAATTTTGGGGAGATAAAAAAATGATAAGAACATTTCCAAATCTAAAAGTAAAAGATAAAAATGGAAATATTGTGTATATGGATAGTTTGCTTGATATACAACCATATTATTTAAAGGTACATGACAAAAATAATAAAAACAATAGAGAAGTTGAAGAAGATATTAGAGGAGAATAAAAAAGAAATATAAATACCATTGCTAAAATATTTTTGCAATGGTATAATATTTTTAATATACATAAGATATACCAAAGGAGGAAATGTCAATGAAAAATTTAATAAAAACCATAGCCTTTTTCATCATTATGATAATGATATTACCAATTAGCTTACCAATTGTATCAAAAGCGGTAGATAATGGAAAAATATTAACTTCACAAGAAGATTATCCAATCGATGTTGTATTAGAAAGAGATAAGGAAAATCCTAATTTAGTTCATATAACAGCAACAAGTACAGAAAGTAATATTATAGAGCTGAAATATGTACATAAATATATAGAAACAGATAATGCGTCTTATTTTGAAGAAGATCATGATGATATCTATGCATTTGACATAACGCCATCACAGACGATTGAAGAAACATTTGAATTAGATGGTTATGGAAGTTATACAGTATTTGCAAAAGATGAAAATAGAAATGGATTTTTGGCAAGATTGACAGTCAATGATCCAAATGATATGCCACAAATCACATTAACAAAAGAAGAAAATTCATTAAATTTAAATATTGATGTAACAAGTAATAAAAATAAAATAACAAAATTGAAAATTGCTAAAAAAGAAAATATAAATGATAATATTGATTTTAGTACACAAGGAAAAGACATAGAATTTATTGAAAGTACGCATGTATCTGTAAGATATACAGAAATTACAGAAGAAGGACTGTATGTCATTTATGCAGAAGACAGTGAAGGAAATAGAACAATTAGTCAAATATATATAGCAGAACAAAAGACACCAATTTCAATTGATATTACAAAAGGAACAAATGCAAGAGAAGTCAATTTGCATATAACAGATGCTATCTGTAATATCATTTCTGTTAAAGTAGCAAAACTTTCTGAAATAGGAGAAGATTATGATAAATTCGATACAATCGATGGTTTACAAATTACAGAAGGGCAAACAGTTGATTTGAGTTATACAGCACCAGAAGATGATACTTATATTTTTTGCATAGAAGATGAAGCTGGTTATAAGCTGATAACGCAAAAAAGAATTACTTCACAAGAAAAACTAATGAGTGTAACGATTGCACAAGATGAAAATTCTCCTGGTAATTTAATAATAACTGCTACAAATGCAATATGTAATATTGTTGAAATGAAAGTTGCTATAGGAGATGATATTAGTTTAGACTATTTTGAAAATAACGGAGAGCCTATTTCAATAGAACCAGGAAGAGAAGTGGTTGGAAAGTATACCGTTCAAGAAAATTGTACAATTAATGTCTATGTAAAAGATGAGCAAGGATATACCTATATGTATAAAAGAAATCTTATAGGTATTGATGATCCAGAACCAGAACCAAGTGAAGCACCAACTATTGTACTTACACAAAATACAGAAAATCCAAAACAGATTGATGTAGATGTTCAAGCAGATAATTCTAATGTTGATGAAGTGAAATGGGCAAAAGGAGAACAAGATATAGCATATTTCGCGACAAATGGAACTCGAATTGGGCAAGATAAAGTAGGTGTGGCTATTCATACAGAATTTACAATTAGTGCTATTGGAACATATACTGTATATGCAAAAGATGATAATGGAAATGAAGCCATTAAAACAATAGAAATTACAAATATCGATCAAACACCACCAACAGAAGAAGATACAACACCACCTGACATAATAATTAATCAAGAAAATACAGATAATGAAAATGTTCAAGTATCCATAAATGTTTTAGACAATCTTACTAACATTAACATGGTAAAGGTGGCACAAGGACAACAAGCAATAGAGTATTTTGAAAATGAAGGGCAAGAATTGACGATTCAAAAAGATAATAATTCTGCAAAAGCGGTTATTAATGTTACTGAAAATGGATTTTATACAGTATATGCTAAAGATGATGCAGGAAATGCTACAATAGAAATGTTTGAAGTTACAACTATTACAGAAGATCCAGAAATAGATGATACAACACCTCCAACAATTCAAACAATCAATGAAAGTATGAATGAAAATGAATCTATAAAAGTAACAATTAAGGTAACAGATACACAATCTCAAATTTCGACAATCAAAATAGCTAATGGAGAACAAAATGTAGATTACTTTGAAAATCAAGGAACTTCACTTAAGTTAACAACTGATGATAAATCAGCAGAAGCAACAGTTGTCATTAAAGAAAATGGTACATATACAATTTATACTGAAGATGAACAAGGAAATACGACAATAAAAGTGATTACAATTACAGAAATTGAAACACCAGAACCAACACCAGACCCAGATGATACAATTACTTCATCTGTATATGTCATTACACAAACGATGATTGACAAAATATCTCCTAATACAGATGTAAATACATTTAAAAATAATATTTCGACTGAAGTTGGGTATACCATAGTAAATGCCAAAGGAGAAGAATTGCAAAATACACAAAAAATTGGAACAGGATATAAATTGATAACAGAAACAAATAAGGAATATACTTTAATTGTTACAGGAGATTTAAACGGTGATGGTAATATAACACTTATAGATATGTCTTTACTAAGAAAACATTATCTAGAAATAGAAAGCTTACAAGGTGAATATTTAAAAGCAGCAGATATGGATAATAATAATATCATCAGTTTAAGAGATATTGCTAATATGAGAAAAACGATATTAAAAATCGATGAATAGTATATAACAACAATCATCTAATTTAGATTTTTTCTAAATTGGATGATATTTTTTATGTATGTAGCAAAATTTATATAATGATGTAAATAAAAGCTAATTTTTAATATTTATTAAAAAAGTTTTAAAAAACTATTGACTTAAAGTTAACTCTAAATGTTAGGATGAAATAGAAATGGAGGGGAAATTTAATTTAAGGTGGAATGATATATGGAAAATGAAAGCAACAAAAAGAAAACAACAAAATATATTGATACAATTTCGAAAAAATGATATAAAATTATTAATAATATTTATTACATTAAATATTTTTTACATAATAGTGAAAAACTAAGGAGTAATACCTATGAAAAAAGAAAATAAGAAAAAAGATAAAGAAAATTTATTATTTTTAAAAAGAATTATCATGTTTATTGTTATCATAGTCATTATTATATTTATTTATCATATTAGCTCAAATGAAAGTAAGAAAAATGCTTCTGTTTATGCTTTCTCATCTATTGATAAATTAGTTAATGAAATTGAAACTGATACATATGCAAATATAAATCGATATATTGTGTATGGAACGCATTTTAATTTAGAAGGAGATATGGAGATATATACAGATAATTCAATAACTTCTGTGGAAGTAGTAGCAAAAACAGCATCAGAAGAATTGACTATAGATACAGAATATACATATGAAGATAATCAACTTTCTTTTTCTACACTAAAAGAAATTAATACAGGATTAGACTTAGAAAATTTAGAAGTTAAGGATTATTATATTTTATTAAAAGTTAATTTTTCAAACAATACAACGAAATATTATTCTTTATCCAATAATACAGAATATGGAAGTATAGAATATTATACATTAACAAGAAATAATAAAAATAACAAAATAAATATTGATTTTGCAACAATTAACAATATGCCTATTTTAGGATTCCATATAACGACAGTAAGAGAATTACCAGAAGATGTGTATGATGTGGTCATTGATCCAGGACATGGTGGAAGTGATGTAGGAGCTGTATCAGGAAGATATATGGAATCAGAAATTGCTTTAGATTGTGCTCTTGAATTAAAAACACAATTAGAAGAAAAAGGGTTAAAGGTTCTATTAACAAGAGACGGAACGGAATCAGAAGAAGAATACACCATGTACAATATTTATGATGAAGATGGAAGAGTGACCATGGCTAATGAATCTCATGCAAAAATTCTTATATCCATACATTTAAATAGTAATCTTTCAGATAATGTAGATGGAGGGGTTGAAATTTATGCTTCTCCTAATAGTAATTTAACATTAGCAAAAATGTTGGCAGATAATATTGTTGAAACGGCAAAAACAAAATATTCTACAATAGAAACAGATAAACAAGATGAAGGTGTGTATGTTAGAACGATAGAAATTGAAGACAAAAAAAATGAAACCTCTTTTTCAAGAGAGAATTATAAAGGAATATTTGATTCTATTCCATACTTATATATCATAAGAGAAATTGGAGGAATTGCAACAGGAGCTTATGTAGATGGAACCAATAAAGCTTATGGTGTAAATGAACATCGAGATTCAAATGTAGGTATAGAAGGCTATTTAGTAGAACTTGGATATATTAATGTGGATGAAGATTTAGACAATATTTTAGAAAATAGTAATCTATATGCACAAGCGATTACAAATAGCATAACTAATTTTTATGAAATAAAGTAAAAAAGTCATAGAAATGGTTTATAATAAAATATTAAAAATAGGCAGATGATTACTTAATAATTATCTGCCTTTAAAAAATTTATAATATTATTAAAAAAATTATTATTTCTTGTAACAAAACAAGAAATAACTTCCCTTATTATATAGAAGGAGGTAGAAAAGTTATGCAGAATATTGAAGAAATATATAAAGAATATTCTATAACTGTATATAAATACTTATTCTGCTTAACGCAAAATAGGGATATTTCTGAAGAACTAACACAAGAAACATTTGCCATAGCTGTTGAAGACATAAAAAAGTTTAGAGGAGAATGTAAATTATCTGTTTGGTTATGTCAAATAGCAAAACATTTATGGTACAAAGAATTAAAAAAAAGCAAGAAAAATGTTAATGTTTCTTTTGAAGAAGTCAATAATACTATTCTATATGATGAATCTCTTGAAGAAATTATCTGTGAAAAAGAAGAAAAATTGAAATTATTTAAGGACATGCAAAAACTAGATGAAAAATCTAGAGAAGTCATGTATTTAAGAATGGTAGGTAATTTAAGTTATGAAGAAATAGGAGAGATACTTGGAAAAACAGCTAATTGGTCAAGAGTTACATTTTATAGAGCAAAACAAAAAATAAGGGAGGGAAATAAAGATGAAAAATAAAAAGGAATGTGAAATTGTGCAAGATCTATTAGTGAATTATGCTGATGGTATATTAAATCCAGAATCAAAAAAATTAGTAGAAGAACATATAAAAGATTGTGAAAACTGCCAACTTGAATTGAAACATATTCAGGATGATTCTAAAGAAAAAGAAAATGAAGAACAAATAGAGTTAGATTATTTAAAGAAAATTAGAATAAAGTCAAAAATAAAATCTATATTGCTAGCCATTGGAATAATAGCATTAATCGCTTTTATTATATTTTTAAATAATTTTTTGAAAATAAATAGTATTATGAATAAAGCAGAAAAATCATTACAATCAAATAATTATTATAAAGAAACAACACAAATGTTAGGTAATAATGAGACTTCAGTTACAAAAGAATATTATAAAGATGGAAAGTATAAGTCTATTTGGATGATTTACTCAGATACTGGTGTAGAAACAAAATTGATTGAATATGCAAATAGTAATTCTGATGAACGAACATATATATATGAGACAGAGAAAAAAGCAGTCATTGAGAAAGGTGATATTTCTGAAATGAAAAATAGTAATATTAAAAATGTGCCTTTTGTTACTAACAGAAATAGTTTATTTGCAAAAATAGGAACGACTTTTGTATATTCTATAGATACAGATACTTTTGATTATGGAAAAGAATATTATATATTAAAAAATAGATCAGAAAATAATATATGGGAAATATGGATAGATAAAGAAACAGGATTACCAATAAGAGAAATCAATAGAGGGGGTGCAAAATCATTCTTCATAGGTACGGATGTAGTAAAAGAAGTTAGAGATTCAGTACAGTCGTATAAATATGAATTTGATACTGTTACAGACGAAGATGTTGAAGTTCCTGACTTATCTAATTATACAGTAGAAAATAAAACTCTAAATATGGAAGATATGGTAGAAGAATAACCAAGAAAGATAAGCTACAATTTAAATGGAAGTATATACATCAGCTGATTTAAACTGGAATGACCAAAATTCAAAATAAATTACAAAGAGTTTCTTGGTTGGAAACTCTTTTTTTCATATCTATAGTTTTTTGCTATAAAAATTCAAAAAATTTTCACAAAATGTTCACAAAGCAATTTTTTTTTGATATAATTGAAAAGTAAAAGAAAAAATGTAGAATGAGGGGGTAAAATAATGGAAGAAAACGAAAAAGTAAATGAACAAAACGAGCAAAATACACAACAAGTAAATAATGATGGAGAATTAAAAAAACAAGCTGCAGAAACTTTAAAAGCAACTAAGGAACAGATGAAAAATATTAATTTTAAAGAAGAAGCAGAAAAAGGAAAAGGATTAATAAGGAAATTAGCGACAAAACCATTAGAAACCATTAAAGAAGTTGTAGAAGATAATAAAAATCAATTTTACAAAACAGCATTGGTGATTATGATTGTATGGGCAGCACTTATTCTGATTAAAAGAATAATAGATTTCATTATCCATGATTATTATGAATTTCAAATATTGGCAACAATTAAAGCTGTACTAACACCTATACTAGAAATCTTAGCTATGGCAATTATTATTCATGTGTTAAACAAAGATAATAATCAACCATTAACAAAATCTATTACAGCAGTATCTATTGCCAAAATGCCACTAGTCATTTCAGCAGTTTTAGGATATTTAACATATATTAGTTCAAATATAACATATATTACAAGCCCAATAGCTTCATTACTAAGTGTAATATCAACAGTACTAATGTTCTTTGTTGTAAAAGAATCATTTAAAGAAGAAGAAAATGAAAAAGCTTTAAAAATGTTTATAAAAGTTGAAGTTATATATTATATTGTTGCATTTGCATTTAGCTTTTTAGGAATATATTTATAAAAAAGCATATATAATAAAAAAATGACTATAATTAAAAATGACCATAATTAAAATGTAGGTTGCATCAATCCATTTTAACTATGGTCATTTTATGTACAAAAAGAGACAGTTACTGGCATACAGAATTTTATAGAAGAAAGGGATAAAAAATGAAGGAAAAATTAAAGAAGTTAGGAAAAAAACTCTTAATAATACTAATTATTGTCATAATATTATTTGCAGCATTATTCATAGCATACCAAGTCAGATATAATTTTAATGCAAAAATAAAGGATAATACTTCAGAAGCTAATATAGGAAGTTATATGGAAGAACTCCAAAAAATAAAAGAAGAAAATGACAATGCAGCCGTTTTATCTAGTGGTGTAGAAACATTTATTGCAGAAGATGCAGATAAGATTAACAATTCAATAGAGCAAGTGACGCCACTTAATAATGGAAATGTTCAAACAACATTTAATACAAATGTAGATAATAAAGTAAAAGATTTAACTAAAGGAGAAATTTTCTATATAGAGGGAGATGAAAATAGTAAATTTCCTCAAGGATTTTTTGGAAAAGTTGTGTCTAATACACAAAATGGAGAAAATACAACATTAGTTACAGAAAGTCCAAAAGTAGATGAAATATTTGATATGTTAGATATAGATATTTCCGAAGAATTAACACCAGAAAATATGCAAAGTATTATACCTATGAAAGGTGTTACGGTTTCTTCTGTAGATTCTAAAAATAACACTATAGTGGCGAAAAAATTAAATAATACAAATCCTACAAAAGTAGATACTTTAACCCATATGACTTATACAGACGCAGATTTAGAAACGAAAAAAATAGCAGAGACAGAAAGTAATACAATAACAGATCAAATTAGTATAGAAGCAGATTTTTCTGAAATGTTACAAGATGTAGCAAAAGAAAACTTAAAAGGAAAGGTAGATGAAGACGTATTAGAAAATTTATACCTTAAAGTGAGTATGGAGGCTAACTTAGAAAAATTAGGTATTAATAGTAAAATTGATTTTGATTTATCTGGTTTACATGATTTATACTTTGATGTTGAAAAAGATATTGGTGTGAAATCAACTATTGAATCAGGAATAGAACTTAGTATTGACAAAAAAGAAACTTCTATTGGTTCAGATCAAATTATTAAATTATGTGGTTTAGATCAAAAGATGTTCCCATTATTTTATATTGATATTGGAACGAAGAAAATGTTGACTGTATTTGGAGGAAAAATATCAGATAAAATAGAAGATTTAACAGCACCACTTCCTATTTCTGTTGGGGTTATTGTATATATTGATTTGGATGGTAATCTAAAGGTTGGACTTTCTGTAGAAGGAAGTTATGAAAGTAGAACAGGAAACAGATTAGCCATTGTAGAAAATGATGAATGGAAATTTAGTAATGAAGAATTATATAATGAAGAAAAGGTTTCTGTTTCAGTAACAGGAGAGGCAACAGCATCAGCAGATTTAAATACAGGTGTAGATGTATTGATTAATATATCATCTGTCAACATTGCAGATGTAGCACTTGCGAAAATAGGAATTGAAGTAGAAGCAAAAGCAACATTAAAAATTGGAGTTGAAAGAATCAATGATGTAATAACACCAACACAAGAAGCGTCAATAGATGGTCATTTAAGATTATATTTAAAAATTTTGGATATTGATATAAAATTCAAGCTAAAAAATCAATTAATACCAATCTCAGTGCAAAGAAATATGACAATTTTCGATATTACATTATTAGAACTGGGAGAAAAGCCAGAAACGTATTATAATGATGAAACAATGAAAATTGGACAAGTAAGCGGAGAAGATACAGATTTTAATTATTATAAAACAAATTATGGTATGCTAGTAAAAGAATCCAAATCTGATAAATGGAAACAAACCATTTATTCTAAAGGATTTGACCAATTGTGTGCCATGGATGCTTCTTACATATATGTTACCGTTTCGGGAGATAGTGGAACATTTGATATTGTTAGAATAGATAAAGATGATGATAATATATACAGAACAGTTGTAGAAAATGTGTTATATGTCTTAGAAGAAGATGACCAATACATTTACTATTTATCAGAAGATGAAGAAAACATTATTTATCGATATAAACGAGATAATGGAGAAACAGAACAGTTTATGACATTTGATTATCATGTACAATTAATGCATCAACAAGAAGATGGAAATTTCTATGTCATAACAAAAGAAGATAACATGATTGCAGCACTTTTTGGAGATGAAACGAACTATTATTATGTAGTAGGAAAAGATAAAAAAATGATTCATGATTATGGTTCAGAGCCAACAGTTGATCAATATTATATAGAAAAAGTAGAAGATAATTATTATGTAGCACAAAAATTCTATACACATGAAAGAACAAGACCAACTGCAACAGAAGAAATATTTATGGGGACCGATAAATCATTACAAGTGCAAACAGAGACAGACTCTGGTTGGAAAGCGACTAGTCTGGGAATTGTAACAGAACAACAAGCAGAAGGTGGAACGGGATATAATATGACAATTTATGCATCCCCAAATGGAGAAATGAAAACCATTACACCTGTAAAAAGTCGATATGCTATGTTTACACTTTCAGAATCAGATTCTGGAGAATGGTATTTCTTTGATCAAGAAGAGGATGCCGTTGTCTTATATAAATTAGATGCAAATTTAGCTAATAAAACAGAGGTAAAAAGATTTCCAAATGAAGAATTTAGATGTAATATGGAAGATTGTAGTATGGAAAACACAGACAATGTATTATATTTTTATCAAATCAATAATGATGATACAGATGTATTGTATCGATATGATTTAAATTAGATGAAAGGAATGTTAAAAATGAAAATAATAAAGAAAATAATCATTACTATCATATGCATGCTACTTCTTCTAACAAGCTGTACAATAGTAAAATCAGCAGAAGAAACTTCTTTTTCAGGGTCAAGAAATTTAATTGTACAAATAGATGAGTCAGATATAAATAGTTATGTTAGTGGAGGAAGAGAAGGATTTGAATATGCACTCAGAAAAACAAAACCAACGTGGTTAGAATATGATTTTAAAACAGAAGATAAAACAATAACATTTACCATAAAGTTTACATTTGAAAACTATGAGCAATATATAGAAAAGCTAACTGTCTTATTGGGATATGAACCTGCCATATTAGCAGAAGACAATATGGGAAATTTTGCTGAAGGGTTTCATGCAATTGAACTAATCAATTTTATAAAAAATCATTTAGAATCAGAAGATATGCTTGTAGAAGGAAATGTACAAGACTATTTTAAAGTAATCAATAGTACATTACAAATAGGAGATAAACAATATGAAACAACAGAATCAATAGATACAAGAGAAAAACAAGATATTATTTTATTTACGAATGTATCAATTGATACACAAATAGAAAATGCATCTTCTTATTCTAGAACTATCCAAGTAACAGTAGATAGAGAGGATGAAGATAAATTAGATGCAGTCAAAAGTAGAATGGAAAAAATCGGAGAAATAGAGGATTCTAATAGTGATAATAGAGCAACGGTTATATTTACAGCATCTAATTTAGAAGAGTTATCAGAAAAAACAATGAAAGCACTAGATGTTTCTTCTATCATCACAGAGAAAAAAGAATATCAATCAGATGACACATTAAAAGTAACATATACAGAAAGAATTGATATAGAAAAATTATTAACAGAAAATGGATATATTTCTTATGAAATAGAATGTCCTGATACGTATAAGAATATGAAAAAAGTTGATGAAGAATCAAAGGTGTATATTAATAACAAAACGGTATCTTTGAATAGCAAAGAAGAAAATATGTGTTTTACATATGAAAGACCTGTTTCAATTGAAAATATAAAAGTTAGCACAAAAATCACAATGTATGGAGAAATGGAAAGAAAAATTATTTTACAAATTCCTTTAGAATATGCAAATTACTACAAAGATATTTTAACGGAAAAAATAAAAGAAAAATTGGATAAGGGAATGATTTTAAATATATATGACGAAGGAATTATGAGATGCTATAGTATAGAATTTAAAGCATTAACATTAAACAAAATAGAAGAAAAAACAATAAAAATTTTAGGAGGAAAAGATAATATTCATTTTAATAATGCATATATATTCTTCTTAAAATCAAGAATAGAAGAAAAATGTGAACCAAATACGATATTAGAAGGCATTGAACAACCATCTAAATTAGAATTTGAATATATTTTACCAAATTCAACAAGTAAAATTAATGACGAAAAGGTAGAGAGCACAACTTATGTAGTAGTACCAGATGATGGAAAAGTCGATTTTACATTTGCATATAATCATTATGTTTTATTTGGAATTGTTGGATTTGCAATTCTAATTATATGTATTGTAATATGCATAATTGTCAGAAAAATAAAAAAGAAATCAAATAAAGATAATAAACAAGAATCTAAAAATATTCAAAAAACAAATCCAGACAGTAAAAAAAATGAAGAAATAGAAAATAATGAGGGAAAAGTAGATGGAACAAAAAACAAAGAATAAAAAAATAGTAAAAATCATTGGTTTTATACTATTATTAATCATATTAATGGCAACTGTAACAAGTGGTGTGTTTCTCTTTTTGAAAAAAATAAATGAGAAGGAAACATTTGCAGAAAGCTTATATGTAAGAATATTGGAAGATGGAACATATTATATATCAAAAGCTAAAAAAGATATCACTTTTGAAATAGATAGTTCAGACAATCCTTCTTATAAACTATATGATAAGAATAACAATACCGTAAATAATCATGTTATAGAAAAAAATGGAAGAACTTTTATCAAAGCAGATGAATTCTATCAAGAAGGAGAAACCTACACACTAGAATTAACAGATGCAAAATTTAAAGAAGAAAGTTTAAAAGATGCCAAAAAAGTAATCTTTAAGATAGAAGAACCAGAAAAAGCAGATTATAAATTTAGTGAACAAGTAAAAATATTAGAAGAGGATATTGTAAAAGAAGATGAAGATACAATTAAACTACCTAATGAAAATATAAGAGAAAATGATATTATTTTGGTAAAAAATGATGAGCAAGAAAATGATTTTAAAGAAGCTTATAAAATAGAGAATATAGAAAATGATTATGCAACTGTGTCAACTCCAGAAGTAGCAGAAATCTATGATACATTTGACTTATATTATGAAAAAAAGGTTAGTTTTGAAAATTTTAAAGTAGATAAAGAAATGGAAGATAAAATAGAATTGGCTGTAAAGAAATCTGCATTGTATCAATTTTTGGTTAATGAATCTTATGCAGCAGAGGATGTTAGTGTAAAACCTAAAATTACAGTAAATGGTGAACAATTAACAATAGAAATTATGATAACTGTAAAAGCAAATGGACAAGAATTTTTAGGAATAAAGGCATTAGCAAACCATAATTTAACATTAAACTTTAAAATTGATATCGGTTGTGATATGATAGCTGATTTAGAAAAAAATGTGGGACTAAATTTAGATATGGCATTAACACAAAAATTTGGATTTCAGATTTCATTAGAGTCAAATGCTGATATCATAGAAGGTGTAGATGAATTAACAGATGATGAATATTTAAAAAGTATTCAAGAAATTGTAGAAAAATTAGAAAATGCAACATCTGATAAAACAGAAGGTAGAATGCCAATAGGTGGCGTAGAAGTACCAACGGGAATCGTAGGGGTTAATGCATATTTTGATATATATTTACAAACAGAATTAGCATTAAAAATTAATCTTACATATGATCAAACTATTGAAACAGTGGAGCACATCGGAATCATCATGAACGAAAATGCAACAACACCATATTTTAATGTAAGTGAACCAAACTCTAATATAAACATTTCTGTGTATGGAAAAGCAGACATGAGATTAGGTGTTGGATTTGATATCGGTATTAGCATTATATCTAAAGACCTAGCTCATGTTGGTATTGGTGAAGAAGGTGGACTTTATGGAGAATTATTTGCATCTATGGAAACAGCATATGATTCTCAAAGTGCTAATATCAGTGATAGTTTTGTAGGAAATTTAGAAGCGGGATTATATTTTAAAACAAACTTCTCAGCAGGTATAGATATATTTTTCTTTAAAGCAAGTTATGCTAACAGTTTAGCAGAAGTAAAAATACCTATTTTGAAATTCAATAAAAATTATGATGCATCAAGTAATACAGAACATTCAGAAACAGAAGATAATACCTCTTCACAATCAAAACCAAATACGAACAATCAAGCAAACACATCTCCAAATGCCAATACCTCTTCAACCACAGGAACAGAGAGTGGAGTAGTTGGAAGCCTTTCGATTAACGCAGAATCAGAAAGTATAAAAGCCTATAAGAAATATATATTAGATAAAAAATATGTAGATGATTACAAGAATTATTTGCAAGAAGAAGGTTGGAACAATAATATACTCAAAGATGTAGGATATTGTATTTTTGATATTAATCAAGATGGAATACCGGAATTATTAATAGACAGTGCAGACGATTTTGATCAGGCATGGAGAATAAATGCCCTTTATACATATAATCCATCCAATAAATCTGTTACGAACATCAAGCTATTATATAATTATGGAGGATTTCGCTATGAAAAAAATGAACATGAACTTGTCTATACCAATATAAGACCTACTTATGTAACAGGGTTTTATGAATTTTATAAATTAGAAAATAATGCATTGGTTCATATAAAAACAGTTGCACATGATAGAGGTTCATATGATATTTATAATGACACATATGAGTATGAAAAACATATGGTTTGGTATGGCAACGGAGAAGAAACATATATCACACAAGAAGAAGAAAGTGCTTATTTTGATCATGTTATTGATTTTTCTTATCAAGATATAACAAAAGTAAAATAAAAGGAGGAATTTTATATGAGTGAAAAAAATGAAGAAACAAAATCAACAGAACCAATAGGAGAAACAGAGAAAGTAGAGAAAGTAGAAAATGCAAAAAGTAAAGAGAATAAAGAAAAAACAGAAAATACAGAAAATACAAAAAGTGAGGAAGGCGTAAAAAAGAAAGGCAAAGGAAAGATATTTCTTATTTTTATCATTGTTTTGTTTGTCATTGCGATAGCTGCAGTTGGAGGATATTTTGCATATCAATATATAGAAGAAAGTAAACCAATTGAACAAGAGTGGGCAGATACATATTATAACTATATAAAAGGTTCAGATGAAGAAGAGGCAAGTGAAACTACAAAAATACAAAATAATTCTAAAATCGGTTTTATAGAAGTAGCAGATGTTGAAGAACCTGTTATGATTGTAGAATATGAAAAAGATGATGAAGATGTCTCAGATATTTATTATATAAATAATGGAACAGTAGATAATGTCATCAGTTTAAATGATTCAGATATAGAATTATTATATGACATTGATAAAAAAGAATATGATTGGTATACACATACAAAAACAGATACAACAGATACATATACAAAACTTTCAGCACAAATCTTGGGAGAAAATAAAGATAAGGAAGAAGAAACAGAATATTCTTTTGAAGAAGATGAAAAAATTTCAGTAGAAACTGTAGATGGTGATACTATATCTATGCCAAAATTTGATACGGTATTTATTGAAACAGATGTTGAGATAGATACAGTAAATTACAATGAAAATATGACAAACAAAGAGTTAAAAGAAACCATTAAAGAAGGTGCTAACAAATATAAAACAGAAGAAGAAATGATAACAGAAGATATAAAGAATGATGTCACAGAAAAAGAAAATAACGTAATAGAAAAACAAGAAGAAATGAAACAAGCAGAAGAGGAAAAGAAAAAGGCAGAAGAAGAGGCTAGAAAGAAAGCTGAAGAAGAAGCTAAAAAAGGATTAAAAGTTGGAAGCCATACTTTACAATATGGAACCTATATTTCTGATGTAGCAGGAATGGATAGTACAATGTATGGTACAATAACCTTAAATCCAGATAAAACATTCCATATTAAGGCAAATTGTGAAGGAGGATATCCTTATAAAGAATTAGATTGTGATGGAACTTATGAAGTTACGAAAGTATTAAATTCATTTACCTATTTTGATGGAATTAGATTTACAACAAGCACAGGAGTTGTATTTGAACATGAAGTTACACAGAATAATAGATTTAGTGATCAATGGCATGGATATGAGTATAGTGGAAATTAATCCTAAAAGCGAGAAAAACAAGGTATTTACCTTGTTTTTTTGTTAAAAAGATGATATAAATAATATATTAACTTACTTAATATTTTAGGTTAATAGTAATTATGAAAATAAGGAGCATAGAAATATGTTTAAATTGCATTCAGAATATAAGCCAACAGGCGATCAACCAAAAGCAATTGAATATTTATCAAAAGGAATAGAAGAGGGAAAGAAATTCCAAACACTTCTAGGCGTTACAGGTTCTGGAAAAACATTTACAATGGCAAATATCATTCAAAAAGTACAAAAGCCAACACTTGTTTTAGCACACAATAAAACATTAGCAGGACAACTTTATTCCGAATTCAAAGAGTTTTTTCCAGAAAACAATGTGGAATATTTTGTATCATATTATGATTATTACCAACCAGAAAGCTATATTCCTCAATCAGATACTTATATAGAAAAAGATTCTTCTGTCAATGATGAAATAGATAAACTAAGACATTCAGCAACATTATCTTTATTTGAAACAAGAGATGTTATTATAGTTGCTTCTGTTTCTTGTATTTATGGTTTAGGAGACCCAGAAGATTATCAAGAAATGATGTTATCTTTAAGACCAGGTATGCAGAAGGGAAGAGATGAAGTCTTAAGAAAATTAATTACGATGCAATATACGAGAAATGAAATTGACTTCCAAAGAGGCACTTTTAGAGCAAAAGGTGATATCGTTGAAATTTATCCATCTGACCAATCAGAATCTGCTATTAGAGTAGAGTTTTGGGGAGATGAAATTGAAAAAATAGTAGAAATTAATCCATTAACCGGAAAAACAATTGGAACAAGAAGACATGTTTTAATTTCTCCTGCATCTCACTATGTAACAACCAAGAGTAAAATGGAAAGAGCAATTGTTACAATAGAAGAAGAATTGGAAGAAAGAATCAAATATTTTAAAGATAATAATAAATTAATTGAAGCACAAAGAATAGAAGAGAGAACCAATTTTGATATTGAAATGATGAAGGAAACAGGATTTTGCTCAGGAATTGAAAACTATTCTCGACATATTAGTGGAAGAAAACCAGGAAGCCCGCCATATACTCTATTTGACTATTTTCCAAAAGATTTCTTGCTATTAATTGATGAATCTCATGCAACTATTCCTCAAGTAAGAGCTATGTATAATGGAGATCATTCAAGAAAAGAATCTTTAGTAAATTATGGATTCAGATTACCTTCTGCATTTGATAATAGACCTTTAACATTTGGAGAATTTGAAAAGAAATTAAATCAAGTTGTGTTTGTTAGTGCTACGCCAGGAGACTATGAAAAAGAACATAGTAAAGAAAATATTGTAGAGCAAATTATCAGACCAACCGGATTATTAGACCCTAAAATTGAAGTAAAACCAGTAACCAATCAAATAGATGATTTACTAGAGCAAATTCGTATCAGAGTAGAAAGAAATGAAAGAGTTTTAGTAACAACATTAACAAAGAAAATGGCAGAAGACTTGACAGATTATTTAAAAGGATTAGATATCAAAGTAAACTATATGCATTCTGATACAAAAACTTTAGAAAGAATGGAAATTATTCGAAATTTACGATTAGGAGAATTTGATGTTTTGATTGGTATCAACTTATTAAGAGAAGGATTAGATATTCCAGAAGTAAGTTTGGTAACTATTTTAGATGCTGATAAACAAGGATTTTTACGTTCAGAAAGATCTTTAATTCAAACCATCGGAAGAGCTGCGAGAAATACAGATGGTACAGTTATTATGTATGCAGATGAATTAACAGAAAGTATGGAAAAAGCCATTTCAGAAACAAATAGAAGAAGAAAAATTCAAGAGGAATATAATATTAAACATAATATAATTCCTAAGACAATTATTAAAGAAATAAGAGAAGTTGTTACAAATAATAAGGACATTGAGAAAGATTCTAATAAAATGAGTAAAAAAGACA
>CASEEU010000080.1 GCA_949287075.1 uncultured Eubacteriales bacterium
TGGTACCGATGGTGGGACTCGAACCCACATGGTTTCCCGCTGGATTTTGAGTCCAGTGCGTCTACCAATTCCGCCACATCGGCATAAAAAATATGTACTAATATATATTAGCACATATCTAAAAAAAAGTCTAGAAAAATTTTAACTTTTTTAAAAGTTTCATTTATACAATTTTAATTGTTTGCCCCGGATAGATTAAATTTGGATTTTGGATATCATTATATTGTAAAATTTCATTTAAAGTAATTCCAAATCTTCTAGCAATTCCATTTAATGTATCTCCTTCTTTTACAACATAATATACTTGAATGGTATTATCTACTGGAGCTAACTCTGTTACATCACTTTCTGTAATTCTTAATTTTTGTCCTGGATAAATTAGATTTGGATTTTCTATATCATTTAATTCCACAATATGTTCTACACTCACATTGTATTCTCTTGCTATTTGTGATAAGGTATTTCCTCTTTTAACTGTATAAATAATATCTCCTGTTCCTCTTTCTTCATTGCCCGATATTGTCGAATTAGTAAGAATTCTTAGTTTCTCTCCTGGATAAATTAAATCTGGATTTTGTATATTGTTAATATCCACTAATTCTTGTACTGTTGTGCCATATCTTCTTGCAATGGCACTTAAGGTATCTCCACTTTGTACCGTATATTCTACACTTTCTGTATTGTTTGGAGTTGTATTTCCACTATTATTTGCAATTTCAGAAGTTTCATCTAAAAAGATTTCTTCTGTATACAAATCTCTATCTACATTACCATTAATCCCATTTACTCTACCCCTATCTGTATATTGGATACCAATATATGTATTCCAACTGGTTTCTATATTAATGAGATTATTCCTATTTTCATAATAAGCAATCCATAAATCATAATCTTCTGCCAGACTTGTATCAAATGTACTTCTAGCATTTGATAGATCACTATATAAAATAACCTCTTTATTCGTTAATTCTTCTACACGTTCCATAAAGGTTCTAGCAATATTATTGATTTCTTCTCTTCCTACACCTCCAAAAGTTTCATAGTCTAATACCAATTTACAATCTGGTGTTTTTCCAGAAATAACAGATACAAAATAGTTTGCTTCTTCTCGTGCTTGTTCTGTATTTGTAGCTGTTAAGTAATGATAAAATCCTACGCGCAACCCATTTGTTTTTGCATTTTCATAATTAATATCAAAATACGCATCTTTTATATTTGTCCCTTGACTTGCCTTTATGTACACAACCTGTATTCCAGCATCTCTTACTTCTGCATAATTGATATGTCCTTGCCAATTACTAACATCAATTCCTTGGTAACTTAAATTTGATGCAGGTGTTAATGCATATGTATGATTTATCTGTATACAAAAGACAAAAATAAATATGATAATTCCTGATATAAATTTTTTAAACATAACTTCCTCCTCTTTTTTCTACTATACTATGTTTCAGAGAAAGTTTTGTTAAAAATAGCATGTATGGTTATCCAAAAAAGGTATATAATATCACATTACATACCTTTTTTTCGTAATTCTATTTTTTATTTTGCCTCTTCTTCATCTTGCTTTATTTCTTTTTCTTCTTGTTTATTATTCTCATCTTGCCTATGATTATCTTCTTTTAACATGACATCATATTCAAAAACTTGAAATGTTTTTACATTTACTTTTGAAAAATCATCTTTTTCATCTTCTATTTCTGTCATTTTAAATGATGTTCTATTGATTAATTTTAAATCTACTTTTGACAAATCTACTAATATTTTAGTTGATATATCTTGTCCAATTGGTAAGGTTCTATTTTGATTATCATAGAAAATAATATTGGTATAACTTATTCCATTCATTCCTCTTTTTACATTAACTTTATATAAATTAAATTTATTTCCTTTATCCTTTATATTTTCATGAATTTCATTTTCAGGATTTATATTAAAAATATTAATATTCTTAGGATCTAATTTTTCATTATCCAATATTTTATATACTGGTAAGTCATCAATAATAACAACTTTATCTAATGCCTTTTTTATATTATCTACCACTGTTTCTAATGCCAATTTATATCCTATCTGCTTTGTGTTTTTATTAATTTCAAGGATATTAAATTTATCTTTTGCAATTTCTCTATGGTTTTTATTAGCTATTTTAGAAATCTTTGTTGCATCTTGTGACATTCCACCAAATATATCAAATTCTTCTATTTCATGTAATACATTTTCTTCTTGTGCTTCTTTTTTCAATTCTTTTAAATTGTTTTCAATTTCTTTTGGTAATACCTCATTATTTTTTACTTTATTTAATAAAGGTAAAATATTGGTTGTTATTAAATATATACTATCTGTTTCACTTTTGGTTAGAGCTTTTCTTTCTACTTGATCCATGGTACTTCCAAAGTCTTCTAAATCTTGATGATAGTCAAATACTTTTGTTACTTTTTTTATGATATTGACTTCTTCCTCTTCTCCTTCTGCTAAAGAAGCGACTTCATCCTTATTACTATATTTCCAGAATTCAAATATACTTCTTTTATGATTATCAATTTCTTGTATAAAATTGGCTGCATTTTCTATTTTCTTTTGCATATTTTTGTTTTTTAATTTTAGAGCATTCACATCCATTAATATATTTTTTAATTCTGTTTCATCTAATTCATATGCTTTATATAACTCTATTAGTTCTTCTATTGTGTAATTTTCTTTTTTAGTTGATATTCTTTTTGTATTTTTTGGTTCTTCTTTTTTAGTTTTGGAAGTACTTTTTTCTGTTATATTTTCTTCTTCTTTTTCTTCTAAAACATTTTCTTTCATAGTCTGTTTTTTATTCTTTTTACTATATTTAAAATAATATTTAAATTTACCAAAAAATGTTTTTTTACATTCCAAAAATGTAGATATTTGTTTTTCTTTTGCTAAATATTCTATTTCTTGTGAAGCAGCAATGATTTTTAAATTATCTAATTTCTTTTTGTTTTCCTCTAATAGTTCACCAATTAATTCTTGTTTTTCTAGTCCTACTTCATATTCATCATTTATCCATTCTGCAATATTTTCATATTCCAACTTAAATTCATTATTATAAAATTCTAGTTCCCCACCTTTTGTAATATTGGTTGTAAATTCAAAATAATGTGGCAATTCTGTTTGTAATATAAACATTGCTTTTAATAATTTATAGAATTGTGTTGCTTCCACTAAACTACTAATTTTGATCTTATATGGGCTTCTAATTTTTCCATATACTTCTGTTTCTCCTACAATATGAATAGATAATTTTCCACTTTTGTCATATACCTCATAAATCAAAGGCCAATCTTTAGTAAATAACCATAGATAATTTTCTAAGTCTTCAAATTCTGATTTTTTATAATATGTATTACTATATGTGACATTTCGAATCGGTACAAATATTTTTCCCGTTTTCTTTTTTTCTAATTGTTTTTTTAATAAAAAGAAAAAGGTTGAATAATCTGTATCTTCTGTTGGAACCAACATAAAATATTGGTCTGTATCTTCTGCATAATAAATTTGCCATAAATAATTTCCTTCAAATTTCACTTTAAATGGAATCTTTTTATTTAATTTTGTTTGTTCTTCTTGTATTTTTTCTACTTCTTCTACTCTCAATTCTTTTAACATACGTAAAAACGTTGTATGTTTTAAGAAATTTTTTTCATCTTCTGCGTCTAAATATTCAGATATTGGACTTGCTTTTTTATATTTTTCTTGTATATCATCTAATCGATTAGTTGGTGTTAATAAAATTTGTATATCTTTAATTGGAATATATCGATATTGTCTATATTGCTTTTCATCATAAAATTTAGGCACTCTAAATTTTAATGGTTCATAATTTTCAAATTGATTTTTAGCATCTTCTAGATTTAATCCTAAATAATCCAGTTTTTCTTTAATCTCATCTATTTTTTCTCCCATTTTCTTTGGCAAAACAATTGCTCCTCTCTATTTCTATTTTATTGTATAGGAAAATTTTTCTTTATTTTGTCCCTATGATTATTTTATCATTTCATAAAAATTCTTAAATTCATATCCTTGTCCTTTTAAATAATCAATAATACCTGGCAAGGCTTCTACAGTTACTTTTTTAGCTTGTGCATCATGCATTAATATCACTACACTTTGTTTGTCTCCTACTGTTTCTTGTATTCTTTGTATCTCAAATTCAATTGTAGGATTGGTTGTTTCAGAATCTCCATTTAATGCATTCCAATCAACATGCATAATATTATTTTGTAACAATAAATCATTTGCTTGATTTTTTATATCTGCATATTTTCCACCTACTAATCCACCTGGAAATCGGAACAAATGTGAATTATATTCTTGTTCCCCAATCGCATCTCTTACCACTTGATTACATTTGTTATATTCATCTAATACAGCTTGTGGTGATTGATAAATTGTTTCATATACATGTGAATATCCATGATTAGCAATAAAATGTCCTTCATCATACATTCTTTTTACAACTTCCGGATGTTTCTCAACATTTGAACCTAATACAAAAAAAGTCGCTTTAATCCCTCTTTCATTTAATATATCTAATATTTGCTTCGTGTTGCTTGATGGACCATCATCAAATGTTAAAAAAGCTCGTTTGGTATCAGAACTATATATATGATTCATATTTTCTATTCCAGTTTGTGTTAACTTTGGCAATTTTTCTTGTCTTTTTCTTTCTAGCTCTTCCTGCTCTTTTATAAGTGCTTCTTGGTATTGTTGATAGGCTAATTTATATTCTGCATTTGCTTTCATGATTTTTGCACAATTCATCCAAGTAACAATATTTCCTATAAACATTAGCACTATAATAATTATCATTAATGTCTTTTCTTTTGTAGTAAATCTAAATTTTGCAGGTATTAAAGACATAACATTTACTTCCTTCATTTTCTTTTCCTATAATTTTGTATTTTTATTTTGAATTTTTCTATTTTTCGTTTATATTATATACTATTTTGTCAAAAAATTATATAGGAATAGAAAAAAACTTTGACAAATTTATATGATTTATCAAAGTTTTTTATCCACCTTTATTTTATGTTACTTTTTCATAACAGATTTTAAATACTCTACTTCTTCATCTACTTTTAGTCTCATAAAAATCGGTTCTCCTTTTTCAATTACCTTCATATCTTTTAAAGTATCATATGCATAAATGTCATCCCATCTAATACTATCAACATCTATTATACCAATCTGTCTTAAAATATTATTAGCTGTATCTGTCATAAATGGTTTTATCAAAATAGCAATTTTCCTCAAATTTTCAATTAAATGATACATTACAGATTTCAGCTCTTCTGTTTTTTCCTCTTTAGCCAAAGTCCAAGGCATTGTTTCATCAATATATTTATTGGTCCTTGCAATTAAATCCCATATTTCTTGTAATGCATTGACAATTTCATAATCCTTTAATTTTTCTTCAAATGCTTGTATTTTTTCTGTTGCATAGTCTTCTAATTCTTTGTCTACTGCATTTGGTGTTCCATTATACTCAGGTACTTTTCCTTCAAAATATTTATTTACCATTGATACAGTTCTATTTACTAAATTACTTAAATCATTACATAAATCAAAGTTATATCTTTCCACAAATGCTTCTGGTGAAAAAATTCCATCTTGACTTACTGGCATTTCTCTAAGTAGGAAATATCTAGTTGGATCTAGTCCATATCTATCAATTAAGGTTTCTGGATAAATTACATTTCCCTTTGATTTAGACATTTTTCCATCTTTCATCATAATCCAGTTGTGTACTAAAATAGTTTTTGGTAATGGTAAGTCTAATGCCATTAAGAATATTGGCCAATAAATTAAGTGAAATCTAGCAATATCTTTTCCAACAATTTGCAAATCTGCTGGCCAGTATTTTTTAAATAGTGTATCATCTTCAGACATGTATCCTAAAGCTGTTAAATAGTTAGTTAAAGCATCTAACCATACATAAATTACATGTTTTGGGTCTTTTAATACTTTAATTCCCCAATCAAAACTGGTTCTGGTAACACATAAATCCTCTAATCCTGGTTTAATAAAGTTATTAATCATTTCATTTTTTCTAAATGCTGGTTTGATGAAATCAGGATGTTCATCATAATATTTTACTAATCTATCTACATATTTCTTCATATTAAAGAAATATGCTTCTTCTTTCATTAATTTGACTTCTCTACCACAATCTGGACATTTCCCATCTACCAATTGCGTTTCTGTAAAGTAGGTTTCACATGGTATACAATACCACCCCTCATATTCTCCTTTGTAAATGTCTCCTTGTTCCATAAATCTATCAAATATTTTTTGAACGATTTTGGTATGTCTTTCTTCTGTTGTTTGGATAAAGTCATCATAATGAATTCCCATTTTTGCCCATAATTCTTTTGCAAGTGCAGCCATTTCATCCACATATTCTTTTGGTGCTTTACCATTTTTTTCGGCTATTCCTTGAATTTTTTGACCATGCTCATCTGTTCCCGTAAGCATATATGTTTCTTCACCTTTTAACTGATGATATGTTTTCATGGCATCTGCTAGCACTGTTGTATAGGCTGTTCCTATATGAAATTTTCCACTTGGATAATAAATTGGTGTTGTTACATAAAATTTATTGTTCAAAATATTCATCTCCCTTTATCAATTTGTATCATGTGCATATTCATTTTTCTCTTATTTTTTATAAAATTTACAAATATATTATCATAAATTTAGGAAAAAGTCTATATTGGTTACATAAAAATATGATGTGCTCACTTTTACACACCATATTTCTTACATTTTTATTTTAAATTCCACATTGTTTTTCCGTTGTATTCTGTACTTGAACTTGTATCTATGACATTAGATTTTAGAATTACTATAGGACGAACTGCATAATCACTATAGGAATATTCAAAATCGGTAGAATTATTTCCAGTATATAGATATGCATTATCAAATTGGTTACTGTCTATATAGCCCACACGATATTGCGCTACATAATAGTTAGAGGTAATACAACGAGAAGCAAGCCAATAGTTTCCATTAAATAATATATCTTGCATATCTATATCTTCTACTTTTGATTTGTTATAATTATAATCCGTATATTTTAGATTTCTAGCTCCTATCGACTCTGATTTCCCTTCCATACTATTTATTGTTGGATTATAATTTATATAATCCCCCACTTTAATATATTTTGATATATCTACATACTCACTTACATTTCCATTTTCATCTATTAAATAACTTCTTCCACTATTAGAATATGTTACTACAAATGGTGCTGTTTCTGACTCTGATAATGTATAATCTATTCCTTCTTTTCCTATATTATTTGTAAGTTCTTCGTTTAAATTCGTTCTTATAATTTTTTCTCCATTATTCTTTGTTATTGCTCCCATTGCTGATAGTCTTACCTTTTCTTGTTCATTTGCTATTTCTGTTTTTTCACTTGCTTCACTTGCTCTTCTCAAAACTCCATTATCTCCTGTTAATGCTGCTATTGTTATTCCAGCCAAAACCAATAATATAATTATTGTAATAATTAGTGCAATTAATGTAATAGCACTATTATTTTCTTTTCCTTTGATTTCCATAAAAACTCCTTTTCTTTACTATATTTTTTCATAAATAGTATTTACATTATTTATTTTTTTAAACAATTATCTATGTTTAAAATTTATTTTTTGCAAGTTCTATCTTTTTAATATATTGAACATACTTATCCTATAAATATGTCGATATAAGTAAAAAGTGATGTAGCATTTTATACTACATCACTTTATTGATTTTTATACTTATTCAAATAAAGTTCTAATCATTTTAATTAAATAATGACTTCCTCCTTCAATATTGTCTTGAACATTTTCTACCATACCAATCACTAATATATCATTTTCTCCTTGATCAGTTGTAAAACAATCAAACCATCCTAATGTTCCACTTTCATTATCTTCTTTATCTGTTTTTAATTCTGCTGTTCCTGTTTTTCCTGCAATGGTTACACCATTAACTTTCATATCATTTGCTGAGCCACGTTCCACCACTTGAATTAAATCTTCTTTTATCGTATTTGCTGCCTCTTCTGAGAAAGCATCTTCAATTAAAATTTCTGGCGTTTTATCTTCTTTATATTCAATATATGGTTTTACCATATCTCCATTGTTATAGAAACCTGAATAAATAGATGCCATATGAATTGGATTTATTAATAGGTTTCCTTGACCAAATCCAGTATCTGCCAATTTACCATCTGAATTAATTCCATCTTCATTTGCATATTGTGATGTTGCAAGTGATAGTGGGAATTCTAATTGTTTATTAAATCCGATTTTATCTAGACTTTCTGTAAATTTACTTGTTCCAATTCTTAAGGCTGTTTGTGCAAAATAGATATTATCTGAATACATTAATCCATTTAATAAGTTCTTAGGTCCATTATATCCTGTTAATGTTGTTACTCTGTAATCTCCCCAAGAAGAATCCTTTTGCCAACTGGTTCCTGTATATCCAAAGTCTTCATCAGCTGTAATACTTCCAGTAGTTAGCCCAATCGCACCTGTGATTGCTTTAAAAGTTGAACCTGGGCAATACTTTTGGATAAATCTATTGTATAAAGGTTTTGCTTCATCATTATTTAATGCATTCCATTGATCTGTCGTCATTCCTAATGTAAAGTCATTTGAATCAAATGTTGGTGTACTAACTAAAGCTAATAATTCTCCTGTACCTGGTTTCATTACAACAAATAGTCCTTTATCATTTTGTAGTTGACTATATAACTTTGTTTGTATCTCACTATCAATTGTAAGAGTAATATCTTCTCCATCTTGTTGTTCTTGTTCTGCTAATGTTTTTATTTCATTTCCATCTACATCTTGGATATAGATTCTAACACCATCTGTTCCTCTTAATCTATCTTCATAAGCTGCTTCTAGTCCAGATTTTCCAATTAGACTTGTAGAACTGTATCCTTTATCTGCATATTTTTCTAATTCTTCTGCATTAATCGCTTGCACATATCCGATTAGATGTCCAGCCTCTTCTCCTAAAGTATACACTCTTCCTTCTGCATCATTTATCATAATTCCTGGAATTTGTAATAATTGTTCCTTTAACTCTGTATCTTCTTTTGATACTTTCCTAATTGGTACAAATGTATCATCTTTTACATATGATGCTGATAGATAATTGTTGATGGTTTCAACAGATACACCTGTTAATTCTGCTATTTTGCTAATACTTTCTTCTTTAGCTTCTCCTAATTTTCCTGGCACAATGCCCACTTGAGAAATGGTTCCATCATAAGCAAGTTTATTTCCATTTCTATCTAATATACTTCCTCTTTTTCCACTTAAAGTTTCCACTCTTACTTTATAATCTTTTTGTAGATCTGGAAAAATCAAACTTGATGACCATTCTAATTTATATTCTTTATCTTCTTTTACAAAATATGCTTCATTATCAAAGCGAATACTTCCTGCTGAAGTTACCATTTCCTCACTATATGATACCTTTTTCTTGTTATTTTCATTAGTTACTTCTTTTACTGTAATTTTTATATTACTACTGTCAATTCCTTCATAGATATTTTCATTTCTTGTCACAAAATCTTCTTGGCTAATACTTTGTTTAGATGAATTACTTAAATATGTATACATCTCTTCATATTTTTTATCATTGATTGCTGAAAAATATGAATTTAAAACCTCTTCTGGTTTTTCTTTTGGCATGTTCATAATAACAATTCCTACAACAATTGCTACAACTAATATGACAGCAATGATGATTCCAATAATTACTTTTTTATTTTTCATATGAATTCCTCCATTTTTAGCCATTATTTTACTATGATTTATTCTTATTAATAAAAGCAATAATTTGTTTTGCTAGTTCTTCTTCTTTTCCTTCATAACTATGATTTGCACCATCAATGTAATAGATATCTTTCTTTGGATTTGTAATACACTTGTTCATAAGATCTACTAATTCCTCTGGCATTTGAACAATCATTTCATTGACATTTCCCCAACGCATAAATAATGGTACATCAATATTATTTAATACTTTTAATTCCTGATCTTCTCCAAAATTAGCAAAATTAATATCTTGATAATCTCTCGCATATCTTAAAAATGATTTGACACTAATAGGATGTATAAAAGCTTCTTTTGGCATCATTTCATCTTTTTGTCCATTTTTTTCTTTTTCTTCTGCATATGTTAAGTATTTATCAAAATTATCTCTTAAATATACTTTTAATGCTCTTGGTACATCAATTAAAGAATTTAATATAATGCCTTTTATATTATTCAGCATATCATCTTGTTCATCTTTTAATTCATGATATGTGTAAACAATTTTCGTACAACCTAAACTATGTCCTTGTAAATAGATATTTTTATATCCTAATTCTTTTAACTTGATAATGGCACCTGTAATATCTTCATAGCCTTCTAATACATCTTCATAGCTAGTTCCGCCAAGTTCTTTTTCTCGTTTTCCTTCTGTATACCTTCTTATATATTTTACCAATTCACTTCCACGATTATTAAAGCAAAAATAGTCTATGTTATTTTCATTTGCCAATTTTGCCATCGTGGTTTCTCTTTTTTTCATACAATTACTGCCCATTCCATGAATGGATAAGATAATATCTTCTGTTCTATTTTTACTAGTATATAATAATCCATCTAATTTAATTCCATCTGTCGCTAAAAAATATATAACTTCCATTTGTACACACCTCTATTTTAATACATCTAATATTTCTTGTTTATCTGTTACACCAATAAATGTTTTTACTGGCATTCCTTTTTCAAATACCATAATGGTAGGTATACTCATGACATTATATTTTATGGCCAATTCTTGGTTATTATCTACATTGACTTTTCCAACTTTTACTGTTCCATCTAATTCTTTTGCAACCTCATCAATGACTGGTGACATCATTCTACATGGTCCACACCAATCAGCATAAAAATCAACTAAAACTCTTCCTTCTGCTTTTAAAACTTCTTCTTCAAAATTTTTTTCTTCAAATGTTAACATACTCATATCTTTTTCCTCCTTTTTATTTTTATTGTGCTAATGCACACATAAGTAACTTTTTTTATTTTGTTATTTTTTTTTCAAAATTATGCATTTTCTTCTCTTATATATTGAATGGCTTGCAATCCTGCTTTTGTTCCTTCATATACAGATTTAGATATTTGTAATAATCCACCTACACAATCTCCACATGCATAAATTCCAGGAATGTTGGTTTCCATATTTTCATTTACAACAATTCTATCTTTTTGGGTTATCATTCCTAATTTTCTTGCAAATTCATTTCCTCCAGCTACGCCAAGTGCTACAAATATGCCATCTGTTTTAGTTGTACTGTTGTCGTCAAATTCTACTTCTTCTACCTTGTTATCTCCTCTAACTTCTCTGATCTTTCTGGTATCAATGGTAACATTATCTGCTCGAATATCAGGTGCCTCTTTTCCATCTGTTAAAATGGTAATACTATTGGCTATATTGATTAATTCATTTGCTTCTGATATAGCATATTTCCCATTTCCTAGAATAGACACATCTTTATTTCTATAAAAGAAACCATCACATACAGCACAATAGCTAACGCCTTTTCCTTCAAATTCTTTAATTCCTTTTATTTTGGGTGTGTTTTTCTTGTTTCCTGTTGCAAATATTACAGTTTTTGTCTTATAGATTTCTTTTTCTGTCATAACTATATATTGATTGTTCTCAGCAAATTGTATATTAGTAACTTCTTCTTGTTTCACATCAATTCCTAAGTTTTTCGCTTGTTGTATTCCTGTTCTATATAAATCTTCACCAGATATTCCTTTTTCAAATCCATAATAATTTTCTATCCATTCTGTTTTTTCTAAGGCTGATTGATCTTTATATAAAATTAATACATTTAAATTTGCTCGTTTGGTGTATAATCCTGCTGAAACCCCTGCAGGTCCTGCACCTATGATAATCACATCATACATAATTTTGTACCTTTCTTTCATTTTATTGATTTTTCCTCTATATCACGAATTATATCATTTTAGTTTTTTATGTGCAAGTCATTATATATTTATGTATTTTTCACCACCTCTATTCAAATAAAAATTTTTCTATTTTTTATTCGTATATTTTCATTCTAATCTTTTTATGGTATACTAATTTTAGGTGAATCAAATTGAAATTATTATTTAAAAATACAACTACATATTCAAAACATATATATGATGATTTTTTAAAATTTCATACAAAAAAATTCTCATTTAAATATCATCTATTTTCACTTGTTGTATCTATGCTAATTCTTTTTTTGATTATGCTATATGTTCAAAATCATTATTATGGATTAGCCATTATTTTTTGTGCCTGTTTAACTTCTTTTATTTTATATAGATATTTTCATCCGATTGAAGAAGTAAATAAAGACTATCATAGTGATAAAATTACAAAAGAACAAAGTTTTACATTTTCATTTTACAACAATTATTTTAAAGTATTCACTAAAAGGGAATATTCTGTTATTTATTATCGCGAACTTTATAAAATATTTGAAACAGATACTTTCTTTTATTTATATTTAGATAATAGACATTCTCTTTTATTAGATAAATCTGGATTTAAGAAAGGAACACCTTTAACTTTTAGAGATTTTATCAAGAAAAAATGTCCTTTTAAATATAAATTAGATAAAGTTGATAACAGAAAAAAGGAAACCAAAAAACGAAAACACAGTTTATGATTTTCATAAAAACTGTGTTTTTTAATTTTATGATTGTACAGGAAAAATTATCCTATTATTTCTTTTATTTTATTTTCATCCATTGGTAATTTTTCTTCATTTCCTGTTTTCATATCTTTTAATGTAATTTCTTTTGCATGAATCTCATCTTCACCTAATACAATCACATATGGAATCTCTAATTTGTCTGCATATTTGAATTTTGCTTTTAACTTTTTGTTATTTAAGTAAATTTCTGTATTAATGCCAATATTTCTTAATTTTGTTGCTAGTTTTATTGGTTCTTCTAGATTTTCTACCATAGGAATAATTAAAATATCTGCAACAGATTTTCTATCTGCTTTAATAATATTTAATTCATTTAATTTATAAAATAATCTTGTTAATCCAATAGAAACCCCAACACCTGGCAAACTTTTTTCTGTATAATATTCTGCTAAATTTTCATATCTTCCTCCAGAACATACACTTCCAATTTCTCTATAATCATTTAAAAAGGTTTCATAAACCGTTCCTGTATAATAGTCTAATCCTCTTGCAATGGTTAAATCTACTTTAAAGTTGGCATCTGGAACACCAAATAATCTTACGTTTTTTACAACTGTTTTTAATTCTTCTACTCCTCTTAAATACGTTTCATTTTGAATTCCTAAGTTTTCTAATTTTTCTAGTTTTTCATCAGAAGTTCCTTCGATTTCTATAAAGTTAATAATATGATTGATTTGTTTTTCTTGTAATCCTAATTTTTGGAATTCTTCTATAACCGCTTCTTTTCCTATTTTTTCAATTTTGTCAATAATTCTTAATATCTCAACTGCATTTTCTTTTTGTTCAACACTTTCAAATAATCCATTTAGAATTCTTCTGTTATTGATTTTTATTGTAAAATCTTCAAATCCTAATTCTCTAAATATTGTATAAATGATTGCAGGAATTTCGGCATCATTGATTAAGTCTAATTCTCCATCTCCAATAATATCAATATCACATTGATAAAATTCTCTATATCTTCCTTTTTGAGCTCTTTCCCCTCTATATACCTTCCCAATTTGGTATCTTCTAAATGGAAAACTTAAATTTCCATAATTTTTTGCCACATATTTTGCAAGTGGTACTGTTAAATCAAAACGTAATGCTAAATCTGTATCACCTTTTTGGAAACGATAAATTTGTTTTTCTGTTTCTCCTCCAGCTTTTGCAAGTAATACTTCTGCAAGTTCTATCACTGGAGTATCTAATGGTAAAAATCCAAATTTTTGATATGTTTTTTCTATTTTTTCCTTCATTTGATTAAATAAAATTTGTTCATTTGGTAATAATTCCATAAATCCGGCTAAGGTTCTTGGTTCTACTTTATCCATATACTTCTCTCCTACTTCTTAATATATGCTAAATGAATATTCATATAGCCCTTTTAGTATACTACATAATTGGTTAACTTTCAATATAATTTCGGTTTTAGTTCAAGATATATTGGTTTTTCTTCTTTTATCATGGTTGCTTTCCCATGTCCTGGATATACAATAGTATTGTCTGGAAGTGTTAATAATTTATTGGCTATCGAATCCATAATATTTTCTATACTTCCTGTTGGTAAATCTGTTCTTCCCCATGTTCCACGAAACATCGTATCTCCTGAAAACACACATCCTTCTTTCTCACAATATAAGCTTGTAGATCCTTTTGTATGTCCTGGAGTATGAAGCACTTTTAACTCTAATTCTCCTAAATGTATCAAATCATGATCATCAATTCTGGAATCTGCTTCCAACTCTATTAGTGGCAAATCAATGATTGCTGAAAGGTTAATACTTATATCATTTAATCCCTCACTATCTAATCTATGAATTAAAACTTTTCCTCCACATTGATTTTTTAACTCAGTCACACCTGCTATATGGTCTCCATGGCAATGTGTTAAATAAATATATTTTAAATTCCCATTTAAAATATGAAGCATGTCAACAATTTCATCAACATCTCCTGCTGGATCTATCACCATGGTTTCTTTACTGTCTTCATCAAAAATAATATAACAATTGGTTGGATCACCTATCCATGTATGAATCTTTTGTTCTTTTAAAATCATGTTTCCTCCTTTGGGGACGTGCCAAATCGTTCAAAAATTGAACAAAAGGGACAGACCTTTTTTCTTTTTTATATTATAAAACTCATATCTTTGAGGTCTGTCCCTTTTGTTCAATTTTTGAACGATTTGGCACGTCCCCATTGTTTCATTTCTTTCTTTTTACATCATAAACGCTGTTTACTTTTCTAACAACTCTTTGTGCTTTATTTAGTTCATCTAAATTTTCTACCTCAAGGGTAATATCGATAATCGCAATTTTTTCTTTTGTTGTTTTCGTATTTACTCCCAAAATATTTACTTTTGTTGTTCCTAATTCTTTTAAGATATCTACTAATAAACCTGTTCTATCATTTGAAAAGATTTCGATTTCTGCTTGATATTCTGATTTTTCTTCTTCATACCATTCGACATCAATCATTCTATTTTCTTCTGATATTAAGTCTTTGACATTATAACAATCTTTTCTATGAACAGATACCCCTCTTCCTCTTGTGATATATCCCACAATTTCATCTCCTGGAAGTGGATTACAACATTTTGAAAGTTTTACTAAACAATTGTCAATTCCTTTTACAATAACACCTGAACTTGATGGCTTTGGTTTTTTCTGCTTTGCTTTTTTTAGTTCCTCTAGTTTCTTTTCAATATCTTCTTCTTCATGTTCTTTTCGATATTCTTGAAGCATTCTGGCAATCACTTTTACAGAAGAATTTGCTCCAAATCCAACAGCAGCATACATTTCATCCAAATTCTTATATTTGTATTTTTCAAGCATTGGTTCAATATATTCTGTTTTAAATAAATCAGCATGTGTAAATCCAATTCTTTTTAATTCTTTTTCAATTAAGTCTTTTCCTTTTTCAATATTTTCTTCTTTTTGTGCTTTTTTAAACCAACTTTTGATTTTATTTCTTGCTGCTGAACTTTTTACAAATTTTAGCCAATCCCTACTTGGTCCTTTTGAATTATCTGATGTGATAATTTCTACAATATCTCCACTTTGTAATGGTGTAATAATTGGCATCATTTTACTGTTAATCTTACATCCTGTCATCTTATTTCCAATTTCAGCATGTATTGTATATGCAAAATCAATTGGTGTTGCTCCTCTTGGCAATACTTTGATAGCTCCTTTTGGTGTAAATACATATACTTCATCTTCAAACAATTCTGTTTTTAATGTGTTTAAAAATTCTTGTGGATCTTCTAATTCTTTTTGCCATTCCAATGTTTCTCTAAGCCATGCTAATTTATCTTCTTCGACCTTTACAGATTGTTTTTTTCCAAAATAGCTTGCCTCTTTATATGCCCAGTGTGCAGCAATACCAAATTCAGCAACTTTATGCATTTCCCATGTTCTAATTTGTACCTCAAATGGTGTTCCTTTTTCTCCTAATAATGTCGTATGAATAGATTGATACATATTTGGTTTTGGAACTGCTATGTAGTCTTTAAACCTTCCTGGTATTGGATTATATAATTCATGAACAACACCTAATGCTGCATAACAGTCTTTTACTGAATTGACTAATATTCTTAGAGCAAATAAATCATAAATTTGATCCAATGTTTTGTTATCTCGTTTCATTTTACGATAAATACTATATAAATGCTTTGCTCTTCCAGTTACTTCTGCATCAATCCTTTGTTTTTTTAACGCCACACGAATATCTGCCATAATTTTCTCAATGAATTGTGTTCTTTCTTCTCTTTTTTTATTAATTCCTTCTACTAAGTCATGATATTCTTCTGGTTCTAAATATTTAAATGCTAAATCTTCTAATTCCCATTTTAAAGAATAAATACCTAGCCTATTTGCAAGTGGTGCATATAAATCTCTTGTTTCTTTTGCATTCGCAATTTGTCTGTCTCTTTTTAAATATTTTAAAGTTCTCATATTGTGTAATCTGTCAGCTAATTTAATTAAGATAACTCTAATATCTTTTCCCATTGCTAAAAACATTTTTCGATAGTCTTCTACTTGTTGTTCTTCTACTGATGCAAACTGAATATTGCTTAATTTTGTTACACCTGCCACCATGTCTGCGGTTTCATTTCCAAATTGACTTCTTAGTTCTTTATCTGTTACATCTGTATCTTCTACAATATCATGAAGAAGTGCTGCACAAATAGTACTATCATCTAATCCAATATCTGCTAAAATATATGCAACATTAAGAGGGTGAATAATATATGGTTCACCTGAGCTTCTTTTTTGTCCTTTATGTTTTTCGTTAGCCAATCGATAGGCTCTCATAATTAATTTGATATCTACTCTTCTAGAATGTTCTTTTCTTTTATTGATGACATCTTTAATTGTAATTTCTTTCTTTTCTTCTTGCATCTGTTCACTTCCCTTTTCTTCTCTTATTTTAATAGTTATATCGCTCTCATGATATCTTTCATATTAATTTGCAGGGTATCTACACCATTAAAGGTATTCACTTCTAACACACCTACAACATCTATTTTATCACCAATTCGATAATCTTCAACTAATGCACCCATATTAAATCCAATAGCATTTACCACAGTATTTCCTTCTTTTAAGGTCAATTTTAAATGTTTGCCTTCTGACAAAGCTCTGATAGAATCAATCTTTAAATTTTTGAAAGCAAATACAGGCATTTTATTGCCTTCTCCAAATGGTTCTAATTCTTTTAAACTTTCTACCATTTCTTTATGAATACTACTAAAGTCAATTTTAGCATCTATATTAATAATCGGAACAATTTCCTCTATATTCGCTTCTTTTGCAATTTCTTCAAATTCTTTTTTGAAAACTTCAAATTTTTCCTTTTTAATAGTAATTCCGATAGCCATACTATGTCCACCAAATTTTTCAATGGTATCTGTGCATTTTGACAAAGCTTCATGTAAATCAAATCCAGGTATACTTCTTCCTGATCCAGTTCCAATGCCATCTTCTTCAAAACTTAATAAAATACTTGGTTTAAAATACATTTCTGTAATTTTAGAAGAAACAATACCAATTACACCATGATGCCAGTTATGTCCTCCAACAGTAATGGTTGCATTTTCTGCCAAATGTTCTTCTTCTATTTGCTTAACAGCACTTTCAAAAATTTTCTTTTCCGTATCTTGTCTTAATCTATTGTATTCATTTAATTTGTTTGTAAGCTCAGAAACTTCATTTATATTTTTAGATAAAAATAGCTGCAAAGCATCTTCTGCTTTTCCCATTCTTCCACAAGCATTAATTCTTGGAGCAATTCCAAAAGAAATACTGTTTGAATCAATTTTGGTATATCCTGATGATTGAATAATAGATCTTAAACCTATATTTTTTGTTTGTTTGATTAATAACAATCCTAATTTAGCAATCACTCTATTTTCATCTACTAATGGAACAATGTCTGATATGGTTCCTATACAAACAATATCTAAATATTTTAAATATTCTTCTTCTTTTAATCCTAATTTCATTCCTAATGCTTGTATCACTTTAAACACAACACCAACACCTGCTAATTCACGAAATGGATATGTACTATCTTTTCGTTTATTATTAATCACTGCTAATGCATTTGGTAATTCGTTTCCAGGCTCATGGTGATCTGTTACAATCGTTTCAATTCCTAAACTGTTAGCATATTCAATTTCTTCAATTGCAGATATCCCACAATCAACAGTTATCATTAATTCACATCCATCATGGTGAATTTTATCGATTGCATTTTTATTTAATCCATATCCTTCATGTAATCGATTTGGGATATATTGTGATACTTCTAATCCTCTATCTTGTAAGAAACTTTTCAAAACTGTAATACTGGTAATTCCATCTACATCATAATCCCCATAAATGGTTACTTTTTCTTGTTTTTCTATTGCTTCTACAATTCTATTAATTGCTTTTTCCATATCTGTCATTAAATATGGATCATGAAAATCATTTCTTGTTGGATTTAAAAATAATCTAATGTCTTCTTCGTTTACAATATTTCTATTGGCAAGTATAGTTGCTAATAGCTTGTTTAAATGATATTTATTAGATAATTCTTCTACTTTTTCTTCATCTACTTCATATATTTGCCATTTTTTATTCATATTCCTCTCCTAATTCTAATTTTTCTATATTGTATACCATTTTCTTCATTTTTAAAAGGGGGTTATGCTAATTTATGAAATTAATCGTTCTATTGGGAAATATCAAATACAAGTTGGTGACTGTTTAAGCTTGATTGCAGAACGTTTCGGTACAAGTGTTGAACAGCTTGTAAAACTCAATCCTAAAATAACTAATCCTGATTTAATTTATGCAGGAGATTTTTTGGCTATTGGGTATTAATCTTTGAGCTCATCACAATCGAGCCGCTTCTCTTGGGGCTCAAGTCTAACAGGGAGTTCCTCTCCCTGTTAGACTTTTATTTTTGTTATTGATTACCTCTTGGCTCATATAACTTATACACATTTATATTTCCCTATATAGGTTTACAATAGATATGTCACACCTAGATAAAAAATAAAATATTGAAGGAAGTACCGAAAAATGATATAGTTGTTTTGACTAGAAACAAATAAAATATCAGGAGGTACTTCCTATGGGTAATAGTATAACACAAA
>CASEEU010000081.1 GCA_949287075.1 uncultured Eubacteriales bacterium
AGAGAGCCAAAGGTAGCTGAGAATTTGGTAAGTAAACTCTATTTATTATCCCCTAACTGTTACTAAACTGAAATAAAAGTAAGTATAGTCGTAAATCTGCGTTAAAGATAAATGAGAGAACTAATTAAAAGAGAATTAATTAGTTAAAATAGGTGGTACCGCGGAAAGTAAAGCTATTTCGTCCTAAAGTTATAGGATGTAAATAGCTTTTTTTGATTAAAACAAATAAGAAAAGAGTGCGTTAGCGAAATCAAAGATTTCGACGCACAAATGTGAAGACTGCTTCGCAGTACTTCACGAATATAAGAAGCTTAACCTTGTTGTATACGGAAAAATCTTAAATAAGGCCAAGATAAAAGTCGATTTTTCCTATACAATGAAAATCAGCATCTTGTACATTTTTTGAGCTTGTGCAAACATAAAAGTTTATAATTTTAAAAACATAAAAATATAAAGGGAGGAATTTGTATGTACAAAAAAGTAGAATTGCAAAATGGTTTTGTCGGAATGGAAAATGATGTTGCCAAAATGTGGAAGGACAAAGGCATCATAAAGAAAAGCCTTAATGGAAATCAAGGAAAAAGATATTTTACCTTTTATGATGGACCTCCAACAGCAAATGGAAAACCACATGTAGGACATATTGAAACAAGAGTTATGAAAGACTTAATTCCAAGATATAAAGTCATGAAAGGATACAGAGTTATCAGAAAAGCTGGATGGGATACCCATGGATTACCAGTAGAACTAGAAATAGAGAAAAAATTAGGTATTTCAGGAAAACAACAAATAGAAGAATATGGTGTAGAAAAATTCGTAAAACAATGTAAAGAAAGTGTTTTTGAATATGTTCATCTATGGGAAGAAATGACAAACAAAGTTGGATTCTGGGTAGATATGGATGATCCATATGTTACTTATCATAATGAATATATCGAATCTGTATGGTGGGCTTTAAAACAAATGTGGGAAAAAGGTTTACTTTATGAAGGACATAAAGTTATGCCATATTGCCCAAGATGTGGAACAGCTTTATCATCACATGAAGTAGCACAAGGATATAAAGATGTAAAAGACTTAACATGTGTTGCAAAATTTAAAGTGGCTGATGGACAAAAGTTTGATAAAGACACATATATCTTAGCATGGACAACAACTCCATGGACATTACCATCAAACTTAGCATTATGTGTTAATAAATCATATGAATATGCTGAAGTAAAAGCCAATATTGGAACAGATGATGAACCAGTATATGAAAACTATATTTTAGCAAAAGATTTACTAGAAACTGTATTAAAAGAAACACCATATGATGTTGTAAAAACATTTAAAGGTGAAGAATTATTAGGTACAAAATATGAAAGATTAATGCCATTTGGAGAAGTAGAAGGAAAAGCATTTGAAGTGATTCATGGAGACTATGTAACATTAACAGATGGTACAGGTATTGTTCATATTGCACCTGCTTATGGTGAAGATGATAGTTTTGTTGCAAAACAAAATGGTATTACATTCATCAATCTAGTAGATAAAGAAGGAAAATTCGTAAAAGAAGTAGAGCCATGGGCTGGAAGATTTGTAAGAGACTGTAATGAAGATATTTGTAAATGGTTAAAACAAGAAAATAAATTATTTAGCAAAGAAAAACATATGCACTCATATCCACATTGTTGGAGATGTGACACACCACTTTTATATTATCCAAAAGAAAGTTGGTTTGTTGCTATGAGTAAACTAAGAGATGAATTAGTTGAAAATAACAGTAAAGTAAATTGGTATCCTGAAACCATTAAAACAGGAAGATTTGGAAAATTCCTAGAAAATGTTATTGACTGGGGAATTTCAAGAGATAGATATTGGGGAACACCACTACCAATTTGGACTTGTGAAGATGAAAATTGTGGACATCAAGAATGTATAGGTTCTATTGCAGAATTAAAAGAAAAAGGAATGGATGTACCAGAAGATATAGAACTTCATAAACCATATATTGATAATGTATATTTGAAATGTCCAAAATGTGGTAAAAAAATGCATAGAGCAAAAGAAGTTATCGATTGCTGGTTTGACTCAGGTTCAATGCCTTTTGCGCAATGGCATTATCCATTTGAAAATAAAGAAATGTTTGATAACAATTTCCCTGCTGGATTTATTTCAGAAGCTGTTGATCAAACAAGAGGATGGTTCTATACGTTAACAGCAATTGGAACAGCACTATTTAATAGAACACCATTTGAAAACTGTATCGTTTTAGGTCATGTTCTAGATGAAAAAGGACAAAAAATGTCTAAATCAAAAGGAAATGGTGTAGACCCAATGGAATTATTAAACACAGTTGGTGCAGATGCAACAAGATGGCATTTCTATACATGTAGTGCTCCATGGTTACCAACAAGATTGGGATTAGAAAATGTAAAAGAGACACAAAGAGGATTTTTAAGTACATTATGGAATGTATATTCTTTCTATGTGTTATATGCAGAAATTGACCAATTTAATCCGTTAAAATATAAAGACTTCAAAGTGACAAATATTATGGATAAATGGATTATTTCAAAATTAAATACATTAATCAAAGATGTAGATCATAAATTAGATAGCTATGACATTACAGGAGCAGCATTAGAAATAGAAGAATTTACAGATAGTTTATCAAATTGGTATGTCAGAAGAAACAGAGAAAGATTTTGGAATCAAGGATTAAATGATGAAAAAATTGGAGCTTATGTAACACTATATAAAGTGTTAGTAGACTTATGCAAAGTGTCAGCACCATTTGTACCATTTATGACAGAAGAAATCTACCAAAACATAGTTGTTGGTTTAGACAAAACAGCACCTGAAAGTATCCATTTATGTTCATGGCCAGAAGTAGATGAAAACGTAATAGATAAAGACTTAGAAAAAGAAATGGACTTAGCATACAGAATAGTAAAACTAGGAAGAAGTGCAAGAAATTCTGTAAATATCAAAAACAGACAACCATTATCAGAAATGTTAATCTCAATTGACACACTTCCAGAATATTATGCAGACATTGTTAAAGAAGAACTAAATGTAAAAGAAGTAGTATTAGGAGCAGAAATGTCTGAATATGTAAACTTCGAGATTAAACCAAATTTACCAGTATTAGGAAAAGAATATGGTAGACTAATACCAAAAATAAAAGAAGCCATTGCAAAGAAAAATCAAATGGACTTAGCAAATACTGTAAAAAATGGTGGTGTAGAATACATTGAAATTGATGACACACAAATCGGATTAAATGCAGAAAATCTATTAGTTACAATGCAAGGAAAAGATGGATTTGCATTCAGTGGAGAAGGAGAAATTGGTGTCGTATTAGACACAACCATCACACCAGAACTAGCAGAAGAAGGAGTTCTAAGAGAAGTCTTATCAAAAGTACAAAACATGAGAAAAGACAGTGGATTTGAAGTATTAGACAGAATCAATCTATATGTAGCAGAAAATGAAAAAATAGAAGCTGTTATTAAGAAATATGAAGAAACCATTAAAAATGATACATTGGCTAATAATATCTTCTATAACAAAGAAGGAAGAGATTATACAGATACAAATATTAATGGAGAGAATTTGAAGATTGATGTGGAACGTTAGGGACGTGTCAAAATGGACATTTTTCGTCCAAAAGGGACAGGACTCTTAGCAAATTTGCAAATAAAAAATATAAGATAAAAAGAGATATTGATTATAGTTTAATTAATATCTCTTTTTACAAAATTATTAAAATGTAATTTTTTACATTTGACAAATGGAAAAAAATGTAATAATATATATACAGTTAAAATTTAAATTAATCATTTATTTTATCAAAATTATTTTTATTCAAAGGAGTATTAAATGCCTAGAATCGCAAGAAATCAAATAGAAACTACTTTTTTCCATAATATGACACAGGGAATAAACAAAGAATATATTTTTGAAGAAAACAGATGTAAAAAGAAATATATGGAATTATTGCAAAAAGAAGCAAATGAATTTGATATAAAATTAATTGCTTTTACTATCATGGACAACCATGCACATATATTGTTATATACAGAAAACATAAATCATATGAGTTTATTTATGAAAAATATCAATGCAAAATTTGCAATGTATTATAATTATATTTATAAACGAGTAGGAATTGTTTTTAGAAATCGATATAAAAGTCAACCAATATTAAGTGAAAAACAATTATTAAATTGTATCAGATATATTTTTAATAATCCTGTTAGAGCCAAGATAGTTTTAGATCCTGAAGAATATGTTTATTCTAATTTTCAAAAATTTAAGAAGAAAGATAATATATTGGACGAAATTTATAAAAAAATTAATTATTCGATTAAGTTTCCAAAGATTAATAGTGAAAAGTTAACATTAGAATCTGATTTTTTAGATACCTCGGAAGATAAAGAAATTTTTATTAAACAATTAATAAACAATTATGAAAAAGAGCATAATTTAACAATATGTAGAAATAGAAAAGATATGGAAAATATAGTTAAATACATAAAAAGAGAAGTAAATGTGTCTAATATAGCATTGGCTGATATATTGCAATTATCGAAGTCTACAATAGCTCAATATTTAAGAACATAAAAATTTACCGATAAGGATAATTATTAATTTTGTGACAAATATTAACAAATTGTCATGAAACTATTGTAAATATAGAGATTAAATAATATAATACATGAGAAAAAATAAGGACTGTCCCTTTTGGACAAAAAATGTCCAATTTGACACGTCCCCAAAGGACCCAAAGGAGGATAAAAGATGGGATTAAAACTTGAAAATGTTTCTAAGAAGTTTGTTGGTAAACAAGCAGTAGATAATATTTCATTTGAAGTGGATAAGCCAGGTGTATTTGGTTTACTTGGTACAAACGGTGCTGGTAAAACAACAACCATTAGAATGCTTCTTGGAATTATCAAAAAAGATACAGGTGAAATTACCTGGAATGGAAAAAAGGTTGAAAGAAAGAGTGTGAATTTTGGATATTTGCCAGAAGAAAGAGGTGTTTATCCCAAAACAAAAATATATGATCAATTGATGTATTTTGCAAAATTAAAAGGGATGAACCCAAAAGATGCAGATGCAGCCATAAAAAAATGGGCAAAAGTATTGAAAGTAGAAGAATATATACCAATGCCAGCTGAAAAGTTGTCAAAAGGAAATCAACAAAAAATTCAATTTATGACAGCCATTATTCATGATCCAGAATTAGTTGTGTTAGATGAACCATTTAGTGGATTAGATCCTGTTAATACAGAAATTTTAAAAAATGTTATTATTGATTTAGTAAAGATGGGAAAATATATTATTATGTCTAGTCATCAAATGGCATCTATTGAAGAATTTTGTACAGATATTTTGATATTAAATAAAGGAAAAACTGTGTTAAAAGGAAATTTAAAAGAAATTAAAGAGGGATATAGAGCAAATCGATTAGAATTATCAACAGACAAGAATATAGATGAATACATTAAAGAATTCAATATGGAAATAGAGTTTTCTAAAAATAATGAATATTCTATTAAAATTGATTCTGAAGAAAAAGCTCACCAATTACTAGAAAAGTTGGTTACAGATCATATAGAAGTAGATAAGTTTGAAATTGAGAAACCAACACTTAATGATATTTTTATAGAGAAGGTAGGTGAGTAATATGAGAGATTTAAAAACCGTTATTGCATTTACGATAAAAGATATGGCAAAAAGAAAATCTTTTATCATATCAACATTAATTATTTTAGCACTAATCGTTATAGGAATTAATATTCCGAATATTATGAAAGCGATTACAGGTGATAATGAAAATGCGGGAGAAACAAACATATTAATTGTAGATAGTACGAATTTATTTGAAGGAACATTACCAAGTATTAATCAAATGAATTTAGGATATAATGTTCAAGTTGCCAATAATGAAGTTTCTTTTGAAGATATAAAAGGAAGAATAGAAAATAAAGATATTGACCAAGCAATGATTATCGAGCAAAAAGAAGACGGAACATATAAACTAAGATATATTGTAGAAAATATGACACAAGTAGCTATGGTTCCAGAAGATTTAATGAATACAATCAATACACTATATACAAATTTACAGATTTCAAAATTGGGTTTAACACCAGAACAAATTGCGAGTTTATCTCCAAATTTTGAATTTACAATAGAGCAAACTGAAGAACAAGAAGTCAGTGGAAACTTATTCGTCATTATGATGTTATCTATTGTTTTATTCTATGCAATCTATTTCTGTGCATATCAAGTATCTAGTTCTATTACCACAGAAAAAACTTCAAAAATCATGGAAACATTGGTAACCTCAACATCACCAAGAACGATTGTATTAGGAAAAACCATAGGAATTGGTATAGTAGGATTAATCCAAATATGTGTAATTGTAGGTGTAGCATTGATATCTGCTAAAGCATTTTTAGATCCAGAATTGTTAAATTCTGTTTTAGATATGTCTATGATGACACCATATTTAGCAATTATGACAATTGTATACTTTATTTTAGGATATTTTGCTTATGCTTTATTATATGCATTAACAGGTTCGACAGTTAGCAAACCAGAAGATATTCAATCAGCTAATACACCTGTTGCTATATTGGCAGTGGTTGGATTCTATCTATCATACTTTACAATGATGAACCCAACAAGCGAATTAAATCAATTTGCAGCAATTTTCCCAATTTCATCACCATTTTGTATGCCATTTAGAATTATGATGGGAATTGCATCAACTTCAGAAATTATATTATCCATTGTTGTATTAGTGATTACCATATTAATCATTGCGCAAGTTGCTATTAAGATTTATTCAAATGCCATATTAAATTATGGAACAAAAATGACATTTAAAGATATTGTAAAAGTATATAGAGATAAAAATAATTAGAAAAAATGAAAAAATAAACAAATTAGCTTGTAAAAAATATGTCAACTTGTTAAAATATAGAAGAGGTGATTATATGGAAGAAGTATTAAATACATTGAAAGAACTAGGAATTTCTTATGAATTGGTAAATCATAAACCAGTATATACAATTGAAGATATGAATAACTTAGATCAAGAAATTTTTAAAGGTGCAGAGATTTGTAAAAATTTATTTTTAAGAGATCAAAAAGGAAAGAGACATTTTTTAGTGGTATTATGTAGTGAGAAAAAAGCGGATATGGCAAAAATACAAGAACAAGCACTTTCTACAAGATTAAGTTTTGCATCTAGCGAAAGATTAATGAAATATTTAAAATTAGAAGCAGGTCATGTAAGTCCTATGGGATTAATTAATGATGAGGAAAAGAAAGTAGAAGTATTAATAGATAAAGATTTAAAAAATAAATCATTATTAGCTGTTCATCCAAATACCAATGAAGCAAGTATATTAATTACATATGAAGATTTGATGAAATTTATAAATGCTATGGGAAATGAGTATGAATTTATAACAATATAATGAAATATGAAAAAAACACCACTTAATGTGGTGTTTTTTAGTTAAAAAAGATTAGAATGTTTGATATGAATCAATAAAAGCTGTATTTGTTTTATTTTCCAATAAATGCTTTTTGACACAAAAATCGTTTTAGTATATACTGATAATGCAATAATAAAAAAATAGAGGAGTTGTCATACATGAAAGAATATGGATATGATACAAAAGAAATAAAAGAAGGTGAAAACAAGCAATTTTTTGAAGAAAAATATTTAAAATTATTAAGCAAAGAATTTAAAAATACAACAGAAGTAGCAGAAGAAATTATTAATTTAAAAGCAATACTGAACTTACCAAAAGGAACAGAAGTATTTTTAAGTGATATTCATGGAGAATATGCACCATTTACACATATTTTAAATAATGGAGCAGGCATTATTAAAAGTAAAATTGAAGAAACGTTTGAAAATCGTATTACAGAAAAGGAAAGAAATACATTAGCAACATTGATATATTATCCAAAAGAAAAACTAAAGTTAATTAAACAAGAAACTGAAAATCTAGAGGAATGGTATGCAATTACATTATATAGACTAGTGGAAGTGGCTAGAAAAGTAAGCTCTAAGTATACAAGGTCAAAAGTTAGAAAAGCAATCAATAGTGGATTTGAATATATCATAGATGAATTACTACATTCACAAGTGGATATGGGGAAAGATAAAGAAAACTATTATAAACAAATTATTAAAACAATTATTGAACTAGAACAAGCTGATAGTTTTATTATAGCCATATCAGATTTAATTAAAAGAATGGCAATAGATCATTTACATATTATAGGAGATATTTTTGATAGAGGAAGATATCCAGATTTAGTATTAGATAGATTAATGAATTTCCATAGTTTAGACATCCAGTGGGGAAATCATGATATTTTATGGATGGGAGCAGGATGCGGAAACAAAGCCAATATTGCAACTGTTGTTAGAATATGTGCAAGATATAACAATATAGGAATATTAGAAGATTCTTATGGAATCAATATGAGACCATTATCAACATTTGCACAAAAAATATATAAAAATGATGATTGTGCAAACTTTATGCCAAAGGTATTTGACTATAATAAATATGACAATAGTGATAGAAACAGTATAGCAAAAATACAAAAAGCAATAACGATTATTCAATTTAAAATTGAAGGACAGTTAATCAAAAAACACCCAGAATATCACTTAGATAATCGATTATTACTGGATAAAATGAATCTTGAAAAAGGAACAATAACAATAGAAGGAAAAGAATATGAACTAAATGACAAGAATTTTCCAACAATTGATAAAAATCATCCATATGCATTAACAGTTGAAGAAAATGAAATCATGGAAAGACTTGTAGAATCTTTTGTACATAGTCCTAGTTTACAAAAGCATTTGAAATATTTATATACAAAAGGAGAAATGTATACCATATTTAACAATAATCTTTTATTTCATGGCTGTATTCCAACAGACGAAAATGGAAATCTAAAAGAAGTAGAATTTATGGGAAAAAGACTAAAAGGAAAAGCCTATTTTGATGAAATCAATGAAGTGGTAAATAAAGTATTTGCAACCAAACAACCAGAATTAGTAGATATCATGTGGTTTTTATGGATTTCACCAGAATCACCATTTTTTGGAAAAGAAAAAATGGCAACATTTGAAAGTTACTTTATAAAAGATAAAGCCATGAGTAAAGAACCGAAAAGTCCATATTATCAATATTCTGAAAACGAAGAATTTTGTGTAAAAATGTTAAAAGAATTTGGATTAGAAGGAGAAGATTCTCATATTTTAAATGGACATGTCCCAGTAAAAGCGAAAGATGGAGAAAGTCCAATAAAAGCAAATGGAAAACTATTAGTGATTGATGGTGGATTTGCAAAAAGCTTCAGAGAAAAAACAGGAAATGCAGGATATATTTTAACATATAATTCAAATGGATTATTGTTAAGTCAAAATAAACCATTTGAATCTGTAGAAAAAGCAATTGTAGAAGAAACAGATATCATCAGTGAAATTATTGTAAAGAAAACAGGTGTTATTAGAAAAAGAGTTGGTGATACAGATATAGGAAAAAAATTAAAAGGAGAAATAGCAGACTTACAAGAATTAATGAAAGCATATAAAAATGGAGAGATAAAAGAAATTGAACGTTAGGGACGTGTCAAATCGTTCAAAAATTGAACAAAAGGGACAGACCTATCATAATAAAAAGGAAAAATAAATAAAACGTTTGACAAATTTTGTTTAGCAGTATATAAATAAAGTAAAGATTATTTATATACTGCTATATATTTTAAGATAATATAACATTGTTTTAAAAGGAGGTAAGTATTATTGGATTTAGAAATATTTAACCATATACAGGAGAAAATGACAGACATGAAAAATGAAATAAACCAAAATAACACTTCAGAAGAAATGGAATTAGCAAAAAAACTAGATGCCATAGAAGAATATTCTGTAGATAGATTTGAAGGAGAATATGCTGTATTAGAAAACAGAGAGACAAATGAAATAAAACATATAAAAAAAGATATGTTACCAGAAAATATAAAAGAGGGAAGCATTTTGCAATATGTAAATGGGAAATATACATATAATGAAGAATTAACAAAAGAAGAAACCAAAAGAATTCAAGATAAAATGAATAAATTATGGAATTAGATAAGGAGGACAAAAGATGGCAAGAAAGAAGAGAAATACAAAAATACAAAAATTAATAGCAACAGTAATTGCATTAATCATTGTAGGAATTGCAGGGATATTAGGTACGAATGAAGAATTTGTAAATACAGTTTCCGATATGGGAGAACAAACAAATACACAAAATGAGCAACAAATAGAATTTGTTGCACAAGAAGACCTATTAATTGACTTTATAGATGTAGGACAAGCAGATAGTATTCTCATTCGAAATCAAGATAAAGTCATGTTAATAGATGCAGGAACCAATGAGGAAGGGAAAACAGTTGTGAATTACCTAGAAACTCTTGGGATTACAAAGATAGATTATTTAATAGGAACACATCCACATGAAGATCATATTGGTGGATTAGATGATGTAATAAACAATTTTGATATTGGACAAATTTATATGCCTAAAATTGAAACAACAACCAAAACATTTGAAGATGTATTAGATGCCATAGAAAACAAAAATTTAACAGTAACAGCACCTAATAAAGGTGACAAAATTGAACTTGGACAAGCAAAAGGAGAATTTATGACAGAGCCGATACTAGATGAAGACAATTTAAACGTATCATCACTTGTTCTTAGACTAGAATTTGGAAATACCAGTTACTTGTTTATGGGAGATGCAGAAAAAGAAAATGAAGAAACAATTCGCTGGCCAAAAACAGATGTGTTAAAAGTAGGACATCATGGATCTAGTACAAGTAGTAGTGAAAGCTTCTTAGAACAAGTGCAACCGAAATATGCAATTATTATGGCGGGAAAAGATAATTCTTATGGATTACCAACACAAGAAACAATAGATAAATTAAACAATATTGGAAGTGAAATATATAGAACAGATGAAGATGGAACTATTCAAATGACATCTGATGGAAATACAATAGAAATAAAAACAACTAATAATTAGAATCAAAGCAGATAGTATATGAGACTATCTGCTTTATACTATTTTACGTGAATTATGGTTTTTATGTCAAAATGCTTGACAGTTTACAATAATAAAGATAAAATAGATATGGTAGGAAAAAATATATTCATATAAACATATATATTTATTTCGAACATTGAAAATTAAATAAGAAAGAGGTGTATGATTATGACTATTGTAATCATTATCGCCGCTGTCTTAATCTCACTTGCAATAGGATTTCTAGTAGGAATGGTATACAGAAAAAAAGTTGCAGAATCTAAAATTCAAGGAGCAGAAAACGAGGCAAAAAGATTAATTGATTTAGCAAAAAAAGAAGGAGAAAATCTAAAGAAAGAAGAGATTTTCAAAGCTAAAGAAGAAATTATGAATAATAGAAAAGAATTGGATCAAGAGATTAAAGAAAGAAGGGGCGAAGTACAAAAACAAGAAGCAAGACTAATTCAAAAAGAGGAAAAT
>CASEEU010000082.1 GCA_949287075.1 uncultured Eubacteriales bacterium
AAAATAAAAAAAATACAAAACACTATAGATAAAAAAATAATATTAATTATTTGGGTTTTAATTTTTTTAAAAATTTTTCAACGATCCCCCACGTCCCTATTGTTCAAGGGGGAAATAAAGTGGACGAATTAGATATTTTTAATAAGTTAAAAATAGGAATTGCATCAGATGAAAAAATCAGAGAATGGTCAAAAGGAGAGGTAAAAAAACCAGAGACCATTAACTACAGAACATTAAAACCAGAAAAAGATGGACTTTTCTGTGAAAGAATATTTGGTCCAACGAAAGACTGGGAATGTCATTGTGGTAAATATAAAAGAGTAAGATATAAAGGTATCGTATGTGATAGATGTGGTGTTGAAGTAACGAAATCAAAAGTAAGACGTGAAAGAATGGGGCATATTGAATTGGCAGCACCAGTTGCACATATATGGTATTTTAAAGGAATTCCAAGCAGAATTGCCTTAATGCTTGATATTTCACCAAGAAACCTAGAAAGAATTATTTATTTTGCTTCATATGTAGTCATTGACAAAGGTACAACAAACTTGGAAAAATGCCAAGTATTAAATGAAAAAGAATATCATGAAGCAGAAGAAAAATATGGAAGAGGTTCTTTTAAAGCAAAAATGGGAGCAGAAGCTTTAAGAGAATTATTAGAAGAAATTGATGTAGAAAAATTATCTGCACAGATTAGAAAAGAATTAGAAAATGCTAGTGAGCAAAAGAAAAGCAAATTAATTAAAAGATTAGATACTGTAGAAGCATTCAGACTTTCAGGAAATAGACCTGAATGGATGGTTATGAATGTTATTCCAGTTATTCCACCAGATTTAAGACCAATGGTACAATTAGATGGTGGTAGATTTGCAACATCTGACTTAAATGACTTATATAGAAGAGTTATCAATAGAAATAACAGATTAAAAAGATTATTAGAATTAGGTGCACCAGAAATTATTGTTAGAAATGAAAAGAGAATGTTACAAGAATCTGTAGATGCCTTAATTGATAATGGAAGAAGAGGTAGACCAGTAACAGGAGCTGGAAATAGACCATTAAAATCTTTATCAGATTTATTAAAAGGAAAACAAGGTCGTTTCCGTCAAAACTTACTTGGAAAACGTGTTGACTATTCAGGACGTTCTGTTATCGTAGTAGGTCCAGAACTTAAAATCTATCAATGTGGTCTTCCAAAAGAAATGGCTGTAGAATTATTCAAACCATTTGTTATGAGAGAATTAGTTGGAAGAGGAATTGCACAAAATATTAAAAATGCAAAAAGAATGGTAGAAAGATTAAGACCAGAAGTATGGGGCATATTGGAAGAAGTTATTAAAGATCATCCAGTTATGTTAAACCGTGCCCCTACATTACATAGATTAGGTATTCAAGCATTTGAGCCAGTATTAGTAGAGGGAAGAGCAATAAAACTTCACCCATTAGTTTGTGAAGCATTTAATGCTGACTTCGACGGTGACCAAATGGCTGTGCATTTACCATTATCACCAGAAGCACAAGCAGAATCTAGATATTTAATGCTTTCAACAAACAACTTATTAAAACCACAAGATGGTAAACCAGTAGCTGTACCAAGACTAGACATGATTTTAGGAAGTTACTATTTAACAATGGTATTAGATGGAGAAAAAGGTGAAGGAACTTATTACAAAGATCCAGATGAAGCATTAATGGCATTTGCAAACCATGATGTTGGTATCCATGCAAAAATCTTTGTTAGAATTTCTAAAGAAATTGATGGAGAAATCAAAACAAAGAAAGTGGAAACGAGTGTTGGAAGAATTATCTTTAATCAAGGAATTCCACAAGATTTAGGATTTATTGATAGAAAAGAAGATCCATTCCAATATGAAATTAGTTTCCCAGTTATGAAAAAATCAATGGGAAATATCATTGAAAGAGTTATCAGAACACATGGATTAACAGAATCAGCAGAAGT
>CASEEU010000083.1 GCA_949287075.1 uncultured Eubacteriales bacterium
CAATGAGACCACTAGGATGGAAGAGTCCAAAAGAAAAACTAGAAGAATACATGTGTAAAGTAAAATAGCAGTCATAGAAAAAGGTACTTCAAACAATATAAATTTCAATTAAGTGTGACATATGTTTGACAAACCTACAAGAAATGGCACAGAAATGTGACTCAATTTGTTGAAAAAAACCGAAAAATATGATAAAATATGTCAAAATAGAAAATTGGAATAAGGAGAAAAATATGGTTGATGAACAAAAAAATCCATTAGCAGAAAATTTATTAGGTAGAGAAATTAATAACAAGTGGAAAGTAATTAAAAAACTAGAAAAAAGCTCTGACGAAACAGGAGGAATGTTTTCGGTAGGATATGAAGTAATTGATAATAACAAAAATATAGGATTCCTTAAAGCTTTTAATTTTAAAGAAGTTTTTAAGCATAAAGACGAAAATATGATGCAAATTTTAAATATATTTTCAGAAGCATATAATTATGAGAAGGAAATATTAGAAAAATGTTCACAAAAAAAGTTAAAGCACATTGTTAATATTTTGGATGCTGGGACAATTACGGAGAATGGATATATGATTCCAGTTCCTTATTTAATATTTGAAATGGCAGAGAGAAGTTTAAGAAACAAATTAGCTGAAATAGATAAAAAGATGGATGTTATTTGGAACTTGAATTGTATACATCAAATAGCCGTTGCATTACAAGAAATACATAATAGTGATATTGCTCACCTAGATTTAAAACCATCAAATATATTATTATTTGATGAAGATTTTTCTAAGTTGACAGACTTCGGAAGATCTTCAATGAAAAGTAGTAATATTAAAGTATATTATGAAAAGAATGGAAGTGTAGAAGGAGACAGATCATATGCACCAATTGAGAGGTTATATGGTTACAATGAGGGTAACTGGTATAACATAAAAATTGGAACAGACTTTTATTTGCTAGGAAGTTTTATTTTTCAAATATTCACAGGATTTAGTATTACAACTGCAATTATGGAGAATATTGATAAACAGTTTTATTGGTTTAATTGGCATGGTGAGTATGCTGAAGTATATTCTTATATATTTGAAGCATATATATTAGTAATGCAAAAATTCCAATTGATATTGAAAGAACAAATGGACAATAATACTGCTTCTGAAATTGTAAAATTAGTAAATGAAATGTGTACACCTGATATAAATAGAAGAGGTGATCCAGAAGCTATAAAAAGAAAAAGTGAAAGAAAATATGAGTTGTATAGGTATATAACGAGAATTGATAAAATGTGTAAAAAATTAGAAATAAGTTTAAAAAGAGGAGTGTAGAATTTGGAAAGCAATATAAACAGGTCTAATAGATTAGTTATTCCAAAGTGGAGAGATTATGAGAATACAAAAAAGTTAGGTGAATTGAAAAGTGTTGGAAAAAAAGAAATTAAATTATTTGAAAAGGAATTCTTAAATAAGAAGTACGAGTGGAGAAGAAATAAAGATTTTATCTCTGCAATGGAGTTATTAATATATAAAGAAATTGATGATCCTGATGTACTAGAAGCCGTAAAATTTCTTCAAAATTATAAAAATAATAAAGCTTTTTATTGTCTAACAAATAACGAAAATAAATTTATAAATATAAAAGAAATCGGAATTAATCTAAAAATTGCCCAAATAAGAAAAATACTGGAAAAATATCCAAGAAATGCTATTAGATGGGTTGACTTATCGTTATGTTACACTACTATAGGGGAAGAAAAAAAAGCAATAAATGCTATGAAAGTGGCAGTGCAATTAGATAAAAACAATAGATTTGTAATAAGATCGGGAGTTAGATTATTTTTGCACTATAATCAATGTGACTATGCATATTATCTTTTAAAGAATACTAATTTGTTGAATCATGATCCATGGATTAACGCTGCATATATTGCAGTATCACAATTACTTGGAAAAAATATAAACAATCTCAAAGAAAGTAAATATTTTGTAGAAAGTAATAATTTTAGTAAGTTTGACATTTCAGAATTAGCATGTAGTATAGGAACATTACAATTAGCAATGGGAAAAGATAAAGAAGCTAAAAAGATGTTCAAAGAATCTATAATAGAGCCAAATGATAATGCTGCCGCCCAATTACAATGGATATCAAAGAATATTATAAAAATTCAAGACATAGAGAAAATAAATACTGAAAAAATAAAAAATAATTATGAATTTGAGACTATACAAAAATGTTATTTAGAAGATTTTGAAAATGCAATAAAAAATGCAGAAAAATGGATTGAAGATGAAAGTATATCAACTGTACCAAATCTTATAGCATCAAGTATATATACCTCAGTTTTTGAAGATTATGAAAAAGGTGAAGAAAAAGTTAAAGAAGCATTGAAAAAAGAAAAAAATAATATAAAATCAAACATTCAGTTAGCTTTTTGTAAAATCAATAAAGGAGAATTAGATACAGCAGAAGAATTATTAAACAGAATAGAGAAGGAAGATACTGAAATAGAAAATAAAATAATTATTTTAGCTGACAAAGGAATGCTTAATTTTAGGAATGGAAGAGAAAAAGAAGGAGAAATTTTCTATAGAGAAGCAGCAAAGCTAGCTAGTAAAAATGGTATGATGAATTTGAAAGCATCTGCAATCTTTCATTTAGCTAAAGAAAAAAACAAAATAAAATCTGCAACATTTTTTGAAACAATAAGCGAAGCAAAAGATTTATATAAATATATAGATGACCCTGTGGTATTATATAATATTAAAAAGTTTGAAAAAGAAACCGGCGTATAATTAGATAATGCAATAAGTAAACTGAAAATTAAGAAAAACAAAAATAAGAAATTATTTATTGAAAAATGGAAGTAGAAATACTTCTATTTTTTTTGTTAAAAATTTAGCAAACTATTGCTTATTTTTAAATAAAATGATATATAATATATAAGCTTATAGTTTATAAAAGAAAGGATAGGAAAATTGAACAAATTTAGTAGTTTTTTAAAGAAAGAAATATCAAAAAATAATTATAGTCAAAATAAATTTGCTAAAGAAATAGGTGTATCATCGTATTATTTAGGACAATTAATAAAAGGTGAAAAAAGACCACCAAGTAGAAAAATACAAAATAAAATAGTTATAGCATTAAATTTTGATGAGAGTAAAAAAAATGAATTCTACGATTTGATTGCTAAAGAAAAGAATGACATACCAAGTGACATATATGAAGAAATAAAGGATGCTGAAAATTGGAATGATATAAGAAAGAAAATAAAGGAGTGAAAATATGTTAGTATTTAATGAAGATACAAGGGTTAAAATTCCGGCAACTATTCAGTTTTTAAAAATTGGATACAATTATCAATCTTTAAAAGATGATAAATTGGATATAGATTTTAACACCAAAATATTTATAAATAGATTTAAACCTGCTATTGAAAAAATTAATAATAGGGAATTATCTTATGATGAAGTAAAAATTTTACTAGATGAAATAAATAATTTAATAAAAAATAATGATTTAGGAAAAGAATTTTATTTTAGATTAATAAATCCACAAGATAAATTAAAATTAATAGATTTTGAAAATATAAATAATAATGATTTTGCAGTAGTGGATGAGCTTCCATTTAGCATTACTCCTGATTCTGATGTCGGCTCATTTAGACCGGATATAAATATTTTGATTAATGGTATGCCACTTGCTTTTTTAGAAGTTAAAAAACCAAATAATGAAGGTGGAATTCAAAAAGAATTTAAAAGAATGATAAACGACAGATTAAAAAATTTTGAGTTTAAAAAGTATTTTAATTTTATACAGATGGTATCTTTTTCAAATAATATGGAATATGAAGAATCTGATGAAGCAGAAGATGTAAGAGCAGGTTCATTTTATACCACACCAAATGGAAATAATACAAGTTTTTCATTTTTTAGAGAAGATGATGAATTATATCATATCAATTATAAGTACAAAGAGATAAATGATGAAAAGATTAAAGATATTACAAAAGATTTAGGATACAATAAAAATGTTTGTGATACAGAAGAATTTAAAACAAATTTAAATGTAATGACACCATGTAATAGGTTTGTTACTTCTGTTTATGATAAAGAAAGATTTTTATACTTTTTGTATTATGGAATATTATTTGTAAATGAAAAAATACCTCAAAAACAAATAATGAGATATCCTCAGTTTTTTGCAACTAGAAAAATAATAGAAAGACTTGAAATTGGAGGTAAAGGTGGCATAATTTGGCATACACAAGGTAGTGGAAAAACTGCTTTAGCTGCTTATTCAAATAGAATTATAAAAGATTATTATGCTAAAAAGAATATAGTTGCAAGATTTTTCTTTGTAGTAGATAGAATTGATTTGTTAAGACAAACAAGCACAGAATTCGAAAATAGAGGATTAAGTGTAATAAATTGCAATAGTAAATCAGAATTCACTACAGAATTAAATAAATCATTATCTACACAAACTTTAAATGATTCTATTGGAGAATATTGTGTTGTTAATATTCAAAAATTTGAAGGCGAGATGCCTGAAGCAAAGAATGATTATAATGCGAATATTCAAAGAATTTTCTTTGTAGATGAAGCACACAGAAGCTATTCAACTAATGGAGAGTTTTTTAAAAACTTAATGGTTTGTGACAACGAAGGTGTTTATATTGCTTTAACGGGTACACCATTATTATCTAAGAAAGAACGTTCAAACTTAAAATTTGGAGATTATATTCATAAATATTTTTATGATAAATCAATAGCAGATGGATATACATTAAGAATAAAGAAAGAAGATATAGATACTGTTGCAAAAAAAGAAATAAAACAAAATCTTGATATAGAAGATAATCAATTAGATAATAAAGATGTATATGAATCTGATGCCTATGTATCAGCTCTTGGAAAATTTATTGAAAGAGATTTTAAGAATTTTAGATTTCAAAATACAGATAATTCTATTGGAGGAATGATAGTATGTAGAACAAATGCACAAGCTAGAAAAGTTCATAAATGGTTCGAAGAAAACGCTGAATTAAAAACAGGTTTAGTAATAACTGATACAACAGATCCAGTTCAAAACAAGATTAATAAAGAAAATCAATTAAATTTCAGAAATGATGACTTTCCAGATTTGCTAGTTGTAAATATGATGCTTACAACAGGATATGATGTAAAAAGATTAAAGAAAATGTATTTATTAAGAGGTCCTCATGCACAAAGTTTATTACAAACTATTTCAAGAGTGAATAGACCTTATAAATCTCCAAATGGAAGAATTTATAGATATGGCTATATTGTTGACTTTGTTGATATTGAAGAAGAATATAATAATACAATTGAAGCATATATTAGAGAACTTGAACAAGACATGAATGACAATGGAGAAAATGAAGGCTCTCTTTCTGGATTAGTTGTTGGTATTGATGACATTAATAAAAAATATCAAAAATATTTAACTGAATTGAAAGATATGATTGATATTGATAATTTAGAAAAATTCTCAAAACAACTCACTTTGATGAACAGAGATGCTTTATTAAAAATTAGAAGATTATTAAATGGAATTAGAGATTGCGAGACAGAATTTATTATTTCCCGAGTAAAAGAACAATATATTACTGTAGAAGAATCAGAACATTATAAAAAACTAAGAAGATCAGTACAAGAACGAATTGATTTTACAAACTTAACTAGTGATACAGTTGGAATGATGGATGTTATATCAAATGAGGAAGTAGTAGAAATTTTGTATGACTTTATTAAAACTAAAATTACAATATTGGATTTATCAAAATTAGATATTGATACAGATCCAAGAGTTAGAAGATTTGTTGATACTGCAACAGAAGTCCAAAATGTAATTAAGCATAATAAAAATAAAGATGATATACAAGTAAGAAAACTTAACGAATTATTAGAGGAAGTATTTAATAAACTAAATATTTCAGATTTAGATAATATGGATGAGCTTACTGAAGAACTAAAAGAAGCACTAAAAAAGGCAAAAGAGATAAATGAAAAGAATGATGAATTATCAAATATTTATGGTGGTAATTTTGCTTTTGTTAAAACATATCAAGATATGATTGAAGATTCAGAAATTGATAAGTCAGATATTCAAAGAACATTGAGATTAATTTTTGAAGAAATATCTGTATTTTATAATAGAGACATCTTCTTAGTGCAAGGTAAAAAGAATTTTGTTGATTCAGTAAAGCAAAAATTAACAATAAAATTATTTCAAGAAGGCCTTTATGAAAAAGTAAGTAGCATTTATGATAATATGTTAAATGATTTATACAAAAATATTCAATTATATAAATAAGGAGTAATGGAAGTGGAAGAAAGAGTAATACAATTGGAAAACAAAATTAAAGAAATGATTGATGAACTTAAAGGGTTATGTAATACAAATGGTTTATCTAATCAAGCTAGTGAAGAAGTAGTTATAACATCAACATTCTTGTACAAGTTCTTAAATGATAAATTTATGGCAAACTTAAATGATTTTTCAGTTAAGACAGGAATGTTGATAGAAGATATACTAAAGAATGAACATAAAGAAATGGAAGTATTTTATAATTCTTATCCTCAAGATGTAGCTTTTATGTATGAAGATACAATTGAATGTTTAATTAATAAAAGTACAGATGATAAATTTTATAAATTATTTGATGATGCATTGGAAAGAATTTCTAATTATCCTCAAAATGAAGAATTTAGTATTGATACCTCAGATGGTGGAAGAAAGCCATTATTTACAAGAATAACAGAAAATGTTGAAGCTTCAAAAAGAAATAATTTTGCAAAAAACATATTTGGAATTATAAGTCAAGATAAATTTTCATTTGAACAAGCTTTTAAAGGAAATTTCGATTTTTATAGTGCAATATTTGAATATTTAATAAAAGACTATAATGTTGCAAGTGGAGTTTATGCAGAGTATTTCACACCACAGGTTATTTCAAGCACAATTGCTAAAATATTAGTTAATATGTCTCCAGTTGAAGACAAAATATATGAAGTATATGATCCAGCAGCAGGATCTGGCTCATTGGTATTACATTTAGCAAATGAATTAGGAAAAGGACAATTTGGAGATAAAGCACAAGTATATACACAAGATATTTCTAATAAATCATCAAGATTCTTAAGAACTAATATGATTTTAAATGGATTAACAAATAGTTTAGACAATATTATAGAGGGAGATACGTTACTAAATCCATCACATTTTAATGTACCACATGATCCAGACAGTGGAATAAAGAAATTTGATTATGTAACTGCAAATCCACCTTTCAAAACAGACTTTTCTTCTACAAGAGATAAAATTGAAAGAAATTGGGAAGATACTGATAGATTTTTTGCAGGTATTCCAAAAATACCAGCTAAGGATAAAAAGAAAATGGCTATATATCTATGTTTTATTCAACATATTCTGTATAGTTTAAAGGATGAGGGGAAAGCAGCAATAGTGGTTCCAACAGGTTTTTTAACTGCACAAAGTAGTATAGAAAAATCGATAAGATCTAAATTAATTGATAATCATTGGCTAAAAGGTGTTATTTCGATGCCTAGTAATATATTTGCCAATACAGGTACTAATGTTTCTGTTTTGTTTATTGATAAAGTAAATAAAGAAGATAAAGTAATTCTAATAGATGCTTCAAATTTAGGTAGTAAAGTAAAGGAAGGTAAAAATCAAAAGACAGTATTATCGACTTATGAAGTTAAAAAAATAGAAGATACATTTATAAATAAAGAGCAAGTTGATGATTTTAGTGTCTTAGTTACATTTGATGAAGTAAAAGAAAAAAATTATTCTTTTAGTGCAGGTCAGTATTTTAAAATTAAAATTGAATATGTTGAAATGACACAAGAAGAATTTGGCAAAAAAATTAATATGTATAAAAATGAATTAAACAAATTGTTTGAAGAAAATTCAATATTACAAAAACAAATTAAAGAGAATTTAGAAAAAATAAAATATGAATAGGAGGAAAACTGATGAAAGAAAATCTTTTTATGAAAGAATGTAAGATTTTAAAATTAAAAGATTGTATTAGCCAACTTAATACTGGTTTAAATCCTAGACAAAATTTCTCTTTAGGAAATGGTTCACTGAGGTATATTACAGCAAAAAATTTAAACAAATTTGGAACTATAGATTTTACCAAATGCGATTTTATAGACGAAAAAGCTAAAGATATTATCCATAAAAGGTCAGATATTCAAATAGGAGATATATTATTTTCTAGTAGAGCACCTGTTGGACATTGTCATTTGATACAGAATGAGCCAGATTATTATGATATAGGAGAATCAATTTTTTCAATAAGGGTAAATCCTAATATTGTATTACCTGAATATATGTGTTTATATCTTTCAAGTGACTATTTTGTCAAATCTGCTTCAAATTATACGACTGGTAGTGTTATACAAGAAATACGAATTGCTAATTTAATGAATATGGATATAATTATACCTACAAAAGATGTACAAAAGAAGATATCTAATATTATAATAGCTATAAGTAAAAAAATTGAAAATAATTATAAAATAAATAATAATTTAGAAGAATTGGCTTATACAATTTTTTTACATGATTTTGCTAATAAAACTGCAAATGGAACAATTGGAGATATTATAAAAGAAAATGAAAAATCAAAAATAAAAGTAGGAGATGCTAAAGATATCAAAGGAGAATATCCTTTCTTTACAAGTGGCGAGTCAATATTAGAATGGAATGATTATTTAACAGATGGAAGAAATTTATTTTTAAACACAGGTGGAAATGCAGATGTTAAGTTCTATGTTGGTAAAGCTACATATTCAACAGATACATGGTGTATTACATTTAAAAATGAAATGTCAGATTATCTATATTTATATTTAAAAGCAATTAAAAATGAACTAGATAGGAAGTTTTTTCATGGATCCGGATTGAAACATTTGCAGAAACCTTTATTTAAGCAAGAAAAAATTTATATACCTAAACAGGAAGAATTAAGAAGGTTTAATATTCAAGTAAAAACTATGTTTGATACTATATCATCAAATAAAAGAGAAAATCAAAGATTAAATTCACTAAAAGAGTACTTATTACCACTTTTAATGAATGGACAAATTAATGTAGATGATATAGAAATTTAGTCAGATAAATTGTGATTTTATAGAATAAAAAAAATATATATAGCTAAAGTGCAAATTTTACATATTAAAGTGCAAAAATTGCACTTTAATATTGATATTACATCTGATAATTGATATAATATATATGTAGGAGGTATTTCTAATGGATAAAAAAGAAGATTGGAATTTAGAATTATCAGAATATATAAAACAAGGTGAACCAAATCAAGTTGAGAAAACTAAAACATGGGAAACAGCTATAGGTCTGCAAGATGTAGATGGATTGAAACCTTCAAAATACTTAATAAAAACTGCTAAGGAACATATTGAAGGAACAATAGATATTGAGGAAGTAAAAGCAAGAATAGATGAATATTATGAAGTTCAAGATAGTAGAAAAACCTTTGAAAAAGAGAATGAAGAAGCAGATAAAGTTGCAGTAAGAATAACAGAAATATTAAGCGAAAAAGCATTCATTTTTTCGCCAACAGAACTATTAAATATTCATAAAAGATTATTTAAAGATATATTTGATGGGGCAGGAATATACAGGAATTATAATTTTACTAAAAAAGAATGGGTATTAAATGGAGATACAGTAATATATGCATCATTTGATACTATAAAAGAAACATTAGAATATGATTTTGAACAAGAAAAAAATTTCTCATATAAAGATTTAAGCTTAGATGAATCTATTAAACATTTATGTAGATTTACATCAAATATATGGCAAGTACACCCTTTTTGTGAAGGAAACACAAGGACAACAGCAGTATTTATGATAAAATATTTAAGAACTTTTGGATTTAATATTAATGATGAAGTATTTGCAGAAAATTCATGGTATTTTAGAAATTCATTAGTAAGAGCTAATTACAAAAATTTTGAAAAAAATGTATTCGAGGATACTTCATTTTTAGAAAAATTCTTTTATAACTTGCTAACAAATGCTAATTATGAATTAAAAAATAGGTATACACATATAGATAATATTCAAAGTGCAAATGAAAATAATTTAAAGGGAAATAATTGCACTTTAGAAGAACAAGCAATAATAAATATATTAAAAATAAATCCAACAACAACTCAAGAAGAAATATCAAGACAGATTAATAAATCTGTAAGAACTGTAAAAAATTATATGGCGGAAATGCAAGAAAAGGGTATAATAGAAAGAAAAAATGGAAAGAAAAATGGTGAGTGGATAGTAAATGAGTAATAAAAAAGGTATAGCATTTTATTTGGATAGAAAATTTATAGTATGTGAAGAAGAAACTACAAAAGTGCATTCTATGTTATTAGATTATAATATAGAAGAGTGCTTTAAAAATATAAAAAATATAGTATATTCATATGATAATAATGATATTATTATCAAAATATTTAGCGATAGTTTAATATTTATTTCAGACAAGAGATATGAAAGCGAAGATTGGCAAAAATCAAAAAATAGACTAATAAAATTAGCTAATATTATTTTAGCAGTTATGTTTTCTACATCAAGTGAATATCTTAATATGAAAAAGGGAAGTACTACATTTTTTATACATGATAAAGAAATAACTGTAAAAAATATTATTCATTGTACTGCTAGTAATGAATATAATGAGATTGAATTTGTAGGTTGCTATGGAACAATAAAAATAGACGATTTGAAACAAAGGGACGATATAAATGCTTTTGAAAGAAATAATAATACAAGTTTCGTATATGATGTAAAGACTATAAATGAGTTTTTTCAACTATTTGAAAAAAACTTAAATTTAATTATTGATAAAAAAATAGAAAATATAGTATATATGCTTTATAGAAGTATTTTAGAAACTAAAAAGAGTAATTTTGACATTTCAATATTATTATCTTTTTTCGTTATTGAGAATGTATTAAGCGATATGTGGGACAATGCTTTGATTGAAAGAGATTTATATAAAAAACTAAAAGACGATATGAATTATACTATTGCTATAAAATCAAATATGTTATATATGAATGGAGTTATTTCAAAAGAAGAATTAGATAAAATTGATTTTGCAAGGAAAAAAAGAAATAGTATTGCTCATGCAAATTTTGAATTTCAAGACAAATTTGACTTTTCAACAATGTTTAGTATTTCTTCTGAAATATTTTTATTAGCAATAGATTTATTTGCAAAATACTATAATATTAATTTTAAAATGCAATATGGATTCGAAGGATAAAAAATGAATAAATGAAGGCGAGAATTAATCCCGCCTTTTACTATTCCTCAAAACATCCCATAACTAATTGTGAACCATCAACAAATCCATTTCTATAATACTTTTCATTCCAATAGCATATATAGTCCATAAAATTTTTATCGAGCCTATCTAATTGTTTCTTAACATATTTTTTATTTTGTTTTGGAACATTTTTTAAAACATTTTCAACTATTTCGTCAAAATTTATATTATGTTTTTTATCTTCATTAGTTAAATATCCTAATTCAGTTTCCTCTCTATAACTTAACCATTCTCTTAAAATATCATCATTTACTTCTCTAAAATTATTCATAACAATCCTCCAATTTTATAAAATTAATATACATATCAAAACGATATATTGAGTGAACTTTTAGTCAACGTGATATCAAAATTTAAAATTTTGGGGACACAATGGGGACAAAAGTACCCAAAATTGACTTAAAATCACTTAAAAATACATAACTTATAAATCAATAAAACCATTGAAATATAAGCAAAAACTATCAATTTCAATAAAATTCAAAAATTGCTAATAATACCCTCATAACCCGAAGGTCGTAAGTTCGAGTTTTACTTATGTAATCAAATAAACAGAAGGTTTTAGAATATGTATGAAATCTTATATTTGTGCTTTGACCGTAATCAGAATCAAATAGAATAAAATATAAATTTAACAAATCCCATTGACAACCTTATAGATAAATGTTATCTTATAAATAAAAAAGAGGAGATGATTTATATGGGAACATTTTTATGTTGTGGCATTGCAAAAACAATAATAGTGAAAAAAGAAAGATATACAAGAGAAGAAATATTAGAAAAAATAAAAAAAACAATTGATTTAAATATTTATAACAATCCATTAGAAAACGAAAAATATTTACTTTTAGAGATGAAAAGAGAATTCATGGAAAAATATGCCATTAAATTTATAGAGGAGCAATTAGAAATAGCTTTAGAAAATACGAGTGAAGAAGATAAAAGTTTGATTAAAGAATTGAAGGACAAAAAATATGATGAATTGATGGAATTTGCAGAAGAAAAACAATATCAAAATTTTCAATTAATAGAGGGAAATATATATAGTAATGATATATCATATATTGCAAATAAATTAACAATATTTGCAGACATAATAGTATATATGATTGATGGAAAAATTTTAATGGAATGCTACGCTGATATGTTTAGATATTTAAGAAATCTTATTCTAAAAAATAGTAATAATCCTATCAAAACGTCAGCAGTTATTTCCATAATAGGATAAAGATATAGAAACTTGTATATGAATAGAAAGCAATAAAAAACAAATATGTTTATACTTTGCTAAGAATTGAAAATTGGATAATGGCAACAATTAGGATACAGTTAAAGCAAACTTATATAACCTGTTTCACATGACGAATATGAGGAATACCATTATTAATAAACACCTCAATCACATCCACACGAACAAAAAGATAACGAAGATTATGGCTATACAAATAATACTCACAAGCTTTAAATAAATGGTTCTGTTTATGTTTATCAACAGCATCAATAGGATAACCATATTTAAAGCTTGTTCTTGTTTTAACTTCCACAAAAACCAATTCATTTTTGTAAGAATCTCTTGCAATAATATCAATTTCACCCTGATAGCAAGAAAAATTTCGTTCAATAATAATATAATTTAATTTTTTTAAATATTCACAAGCCAAGTCTTCACCAAATTTTCCAGTCACTTGTTTAAAATACATATATAACCACCTGCAACTTTCTTTATATAACCTTCTAATTCTAATAAGAATAAATCATTAGAAATTTGTGAAATTGGTCTAGAAGTTTTCTTACAAAGTTCATTAATAGATATAGGTTCAACAGATATTAAATCATAAAGATATGCTAATTTGGAATTTTTTAATTCTTTTTTGTGTTGAAAATTAGAAGGTATCGAATAATTACTAGAATGCATTTTAGAAAAATTTGAAGAATGAGAATTCAGATGATAATCTAATGTTGTATTTGCAGAAGAGCTGATATTAGAAGGTTTTACACCTTTTACAAATTGTTTGGAATTCTCAAAAATTTCATAATCAACATGTAAAGAATCCAAATCTATTTTTTGTATATCATTTAATTTTTTGAACATCTTCTTTAAACTTTTCAATTCCTGTAAAATATCTTCTGTGTTAGTAACTAAAATAGCTCCATTTTTTAATAATTTATTTGTTCCAACTCCGTGAGAGTTCCATATTTCGTGTGGTAATGCAAAAATTTTTTTGTTTTGAGAAATAGCAAGTTTAGCAGTTACACTTGTACCACTTCTGTGTACAGCTTCTATTACTAAAACACCTAAAGAAAGACCACTAACAATGCGATTTCTTTCTAAAAAATATTTGGATTGGCATTTAGTATCTGGAGGATATTCACTAATGACTAATCCACCAAAATCCAAAATTTTTTTATATAATCCCACATTCTCTGGAGGAAAAATATGGTTGAGCCCATTTCCAAGAACTGCTATTGTTTTTCCAAGCTGATTATAGGAATATAAGTGAGCAGCTGTATCAATGCCGTTCTGCCAATCCACTAATGATTGTGATACCGTAATTGAGATAATTCGTAAGAAAATTTCTGGGCTAAAAGTCTACCGTTTTTTGTGCATTTACGGGAACCAATAATTGCAATAATAGGTTTGTTTAATAACTCTATATTTCCTTCTAAATATAGAGTTTGTGGGGGATTAGGTATGACCTTTAATTGTTTGGGATAAAGTTTATTGTCAATTTCAATTTTTACGATAAAATCACTCCTTTCAAATGAAATAATATCTATTTATCTATTCCAATATTTTCTATCTAAGCTTCTATATTGTATGGCTTCTGTTAAATGATGTGTTTGTATATTAGGGGAATTATCTAAGTCTGCAATTGTTCTAGCAACTTTTAAAATTCTGCTATAAGCTCTAGCACTTAGACCAAGTTGATCAAAAGCTTTTTCTAAAATTTGTTTATTTTTAGAAGAAAGTTTACAATATTTTGAAATTAAATTAGAGGTTAGTTCTGAATTAGAAAAAATATGATAATCTTTATAACGATTTATTTGAATAGTTCGAGCAATATTGACTCTTTTTCTGATTTCATTAGAAGATTCTGAAGGTGAATCATTTCCTAATTTTTGATAGCTTACACTTTCTACTTCTATATGAATATCAATTCTATCTAAAAGTGGTCCACTAATTTTATGAATATATTTTTGGATTTGATCTTCACGACAAGTACATTGCTTTTCTTTTGAGCCATAATATCCACATGGACATGGATTCATACTAGCAATAAACATGAAATTACACGGATAAGTAGTGGAAAGATCAACACGACTAATGGTTACGGTTTTATCTTCTAAAGGTCCTCGTAAGACTTCTAATGTAGATTTATTGAATTCAGGTAGTTCATCAAGAAATAAAACACCAAAATGTGCTAGACTGATTTCACCAGGTTTGGGAATTCTACCACCACCGACTAATGAGGTTTCAGTGATTGTATGATGAGGACTTCTGAAAGGTCTTTTGAAAATGAAGGGTGTGTTTTCAGATAATAAGCCAGAAATGCTATGTATTTTTGTAATTTCTAAGGCTTCATCAAAAGTTAAATCAGGTAAAATAGAAGGAAGTCTACGTGCTAACATAGTTTTTCCAGAACCAGGACTACCGAATTAAAAGGCAATTGTGTCCACCTGCTGCAGATATTTCCAAAGCACGTTTCACATTTTCTTGACCTTTTACTTCTGAAAAATCAAATTCATATATAGAATTATTGTTGGAAATAAACTGAGTGGTTGGCTCACATGGAATATTTAAATGACCATTCAAATACATAATAACTTCATTTAAATGGGAAACAGGTATGATTTCAAGTCCACTAATAATAGAGGCTTCTTTAGCATTAGATTTAGGCAAAAGTATCTTCTTTATTCCTAAATGTTTCGCTTCTATACAAATTGGCAGAATTCCTTTTATATGTTCTATGGAACCATCTAAAGAGAGTTCTCCAATTAAAACAGTGTCTATTAAATCTGCATGATAAATATATCCATTGGCAATTAAGATTCCAACAGCAATTGGTAAATCAAAAATGGAACCTTCTTTTTTGGTGTTAGCTGGTGCAAGATTGACAACAATTTTTCGACTCAAAAATTCAGATGTAGAATTTCTAATTGCTGTTTTGACTCTTTCTTTTGATTCTCTAATACTAGTATCGGGTAATCCTACAATCTCGAAAGAGGGCATACCGGCAGAAATGTCTACTTGTATGTCTACTAAATAACCTTGCAGTCCATGCAAAGCAATACTTTTTACAATTGATAACATGACATCATCCTTTCATATATAGTAGTAATAATAAATTTAAAAAAGTGAAAATTAAGACAAATAAATGCGAAATAGTAAAATATAAAGTAGTAAAATATAAAATAACAATTAAAAGTGACAATAAATATAAAAAAACAAAGTGTTAAAAAAATTTAAATGATAATTTATAAATTAGTAAACACAGTATATATTGATTTCCATAATTTGTCAATAAGTTTTTTAAACTTTTGCAAATTTGGTGATATTATCGCTACTATTTGACTTAAAATGTATTTGATATATATGGCTATAATCTAAACTGTAAAATAGCCGTCAAATAAAAATAATAAGTTAAGAAAATAAGATTGCCTTATAAGAACTTTTTTAGTAAAATAAAAGAGGGGGATGATAAAAAATGAAAAAAATAACAATAGCAATCATAGTTATACTTATTCTAATACTGCTAATATTAGGATTATTAGTAATCAATAATAAAAAAATGGAAATAATCGAAATATCATCAAAAGAAGAATTAGAAGAAATATATAACAGCGATACAGACGATGAAATCAGTACTCCATTTCAATTATTAACATTACCATTTAGTATGTTATATGACGATGTAGATATTAGCAGTATAGGAAGTAAGAGAACAAATCATTCAGTTTCATATTCAGATTCATATTCAGATTCAGATTCAAGTATACCTTCAGGAGTAGAACCTAGTAATTATTCAGGACAAGGTGCATCAACAGATTCTATAACTGGCAAAGAATCTACAAAAGAATATTCAACAACCAATATACAAGTAGAAAATGTAGATGAGGCAGACATTACAAAAACAGATGGAGATTACATATATTCTTTATCAGAAGATAAAGTGGTTATTAGTGATGTAAAAGATGAAACACAAATAAAAATAACATCTGAAATAGAAACAGAAGATAGTAATACGATTCCATTAGATTTAATTTTATATAATGATAAATTAATTGTTATTAATGAGAAAACAAGATCTATATCATCTTATTACAGTACTTCTTATTCAACAGTTGTAACTGTATATGACATTTCTGATAGAGAACAACCAAAGAAAATTAAAGATTATCAATTAGAACAACCATATTATACATCTAGATGTATTGATGGAAGATTATATGTTATTTCATCAGGATATTTAGAAAAAGAAAATGATGAAATTATAACATATTATTACGAAGATGGAAAACAAATTGATCCAGGATATAAAAATATTAGAAAAATAAAAGATATAGATACAAATATTCAAACAATATTATCAATGCTAGATTTAAATAATATAGGAAATACAGTAAAAGTAAATTCATATCTAATGGATGTTGAAAATGCTTATGTATCAGAAAATAATATATATCTATTGGAAGAAGAATACAATGATTCATATAGTGGTATTCCTAAAATATCTTCAATATTTGGATTAAAGGGTATATGGGGTGCATTTGAAGATGACGATGAAGAATATGATTATGGAAAATATACATACATATATAAATTCAATTTACTTGAAGATGGAAGTATACAATATGATAAAAGAGCAAAAGAAGAGGGAGAGACTATTAATCAATTTTCTATTGATGAGTATGAAGGAAACCTAAGAGTTGCTTTATATGATAGTGAAGGCTCTAAAATTGTTGTATTTAATGATGAAATGGGAAAAATAGGAGAAACCGGAAAATTAGCAAAAGGAGAAGAAATGTATTCTTCTAGATTTTTGGGAGATAGAGCATATCTTGTAACATATAAAACAATGGATCCGCTATTTGTAATAGACTTAAGTAATCCAGAAAATCCAAAAGTTTTAGGAGAATTAAAAATACCAGGATATAGTACATATTTACATCCTTATGATGAAGATCATTTGATAGGAATTGGAATGCAAACAGAGGAAAAAGTTGAAAGAAATTCATCAGGTAGAGTAATATCAACAAGAGTTAATATTACAGGAATGAAAATGGCACTATTTGATGTAAGAAATGTTAATCATCCAATTCAAATTTCAGATACAATCATAGGAGACAGAAAAACAACATCGGCTATTTTAACAAATCACAAAGCATTATTATTCTCAAAAGAAAAAGAATTATTAGCAATACCTGTTAATAATTATACCGAAGATTTTGAGATAGAAAATTCATCAGATGACTATGAATCAACAGTTAAATCTTATACAAATTATGGGAAAGATTATGTTTCTGAAGGATATTTTGTATATAATATCAATCTTAAAGATGGATTTACATTAAAAGGAACAATTACACATGATAAAACAAAGAGTAAAGATACTTATAATAATACATCAAGATTATTAAGAGGATTATATATAGATGATAATTTGTATACAGTTTCAGAGGATTATATTAAAGTAAATAGATTAGATGATTTACAAGAAATTAGTCGAGTGAAAATAAAGGAGGATTAGTAAATATGGAAGAAAATGAAAAAAGATCAGTAGCAGGAGTTAGTTCACTAGTACTAGGAATTATATCAATTTTATCAGGATTATTTTATTATATTAGTTTACCAACAGGAATATTGGCAATCATTTTAGGAGCAAAGAGTACCAAGAAAACAGGAAGTAAACTTGGAAAATCTGGATTAATTACAGGAATTGTAGGACTTTGCTTATGTGTATTTGTATACATAAGTATGGTTATCATTCTATGGTTGGAAAATAATTATTAAATGAAACAGAGAGAAAAAATTATTTAATAAATATTGTTTTTAGATGATTTAATTGGATAGAGATAATTAGATATAAACTAAAATAAAAATTTGTCGAAATTTGTATAATTTTACAAAATTCGACAAATTTTTTATTTATTGTTCAGTATAATAATTTAGGGGGATGTTTATGAAAAAATATATTAAGAAAATAGTATCAGTTCTAATCATTATATTAACAATATTATCTATACAAATAAGTGTATATTCGCATTCTGGAAGAACAGATGCGAATGGAGGACATAAGGATAATAAAAATAAAAGTGGACTAGGAAGTTATCATTATCATTGTGGAGGAAATCCAGCACATTTACATCCAAATGGAGTTTGTCCATATTCGTCATCTAGTAAAAGCAGCACATCTAGTTCTGGATCTGGTTCAAGTTCCGGTTCAAGTACAGGTTCTGGATCTAGTTCTAGTTCTAGTTCCACTTCAAGTTCCAGTTCAAGTACAACTTCCAGTACAAGTTCTTCTTCAAATAGTAAAGCCACTACAAGCACATCAAGTAGCATTGCTGTAACTGAAATAGAAATAGAAGAAAAAATAGAAGATATGGAAATAGGTGAAAACGAAAAATTAACTGCAACTATTACACCTAGCAATGCAACAGATAAAAATGTTACATGGCAATCAAGTGATGAAAGTATTGCAACAGTTGATTCAACAGGAGAAGTAATTGCTAAAAAATCTGGAGTTGTAAGTATAACAGCAACTACAACTAACGGTAAATCAAGTATGATAACAATCAATGTAAAAGAACCAGTAAAAGCGGAAACTAGTTATAATACGACCAATACTTTAGCAGGAAAAATAAATACAGAAAACACTGTTAATACTACTATGGATAATGAAGAAGGAAGTGCTTTAGGTGGAATTATAACACTAGGACTTTTAGGCGGAGGAGGTTATTGGGGATATAAGAAATATAAAGCAAAACATAAATAAAAGAATATATGTGCTACTTTAATATAAAATTGACAAATTATGTAAGTTATGATATGAAAGAATAAATTTAACATGAAACCAAAGGAGACAAATATGTTAAATTGGAACGAATATTATAAAAAAACTGAACTAGAAAATCCTAGCATCATATTAAAAAAATTTTTTGAAATGAAATTAGATAATACTACATTGAAAAGAGCTATTGATTTAGGATGTGGTTCTGGAAATGATACAATATATTTATTGAAGAAAAATTATTTTGTAACAGCAGTAGATAAAGAGCAAGATGTTATAGATATCATAAAAAATAGAATATCAGATACATCTAATTTAAAGTTTATTATAGAAAAATTTGAAAATATCAGACTAGAAAAAGAACAAGCAGATTTAGTAGTTTCAAATCTTAGTATATATTTTTGCAATCCAAAGTTTTTTGAAAAATTTTGTAATGAATTTACTAATGCTATCTCAAAAAATGGATATTTTGTAGGAAATTTTTTAGGAAAAGAAGATGAATGGAGTAAAAACACTAATAGAACATTTGTAAATGAAAAGGAAATAAAAGATATATTTAAAAATTTTAAGATAATATATTTTAATGAAAAAAAGTACAAAAAACTAACAGCAAAAGGAAATATGAAATTTTGGCATGTTTATGAAATTATAGCTAAAAAACTGTAAATATATAGAATTTTATAGAAAGTTTTATATATCGCTAGTGAAATAAAATCTAAATAATAAATATTTAGATTTCATTTTTTTAAAACTATTTTATAAGTTTAATTTCATAGGTGTAAATCGTATCCCATCTACAACTTGTTCAGAAGAAACATCAATAAAACCAAACTTATGATATACCTCCACAGCATAAGGAGAAGAATTAACAGTAATCGGTTTTAAAGAAGGATTTTTTTCTTGACTTATTTCTATAATATGGTCAAATAAATTTCTAGCAATGCCTTGTTTATGATACTGTTTATCCACAAATAATAACGAAATGTGGATAAAATCTTTGATAGCAATCATACCTACGATAGTGTCATTAACAAAACAGCCATAAAAATATAAAGAACTATTTGTATATTGTTCTAATATATTATTTATATCAATAAATTTATAAAATGATAAAACTCCTTCTTTAGAATAATAAGGTGATTCGAATTCATCAAAAACTTTACGTACTAAGTTTAAAGTTTCTGGTAGTTCCTCCTGTTTGATTTTTCTATACTCCAACTCAAAAGCTTTCTCCATCAAATACATATTTTCCTCATTTAAAATCTTTTGATCATCTTTATATCGATATCCTAATTTATAATAAAACTCATGAGCAGTAATAGAAGCCGGAATAATTAACTTTTTAAAATTAGAATGAATAGCATAATCCTCAATTGCTTTAATTAATAGGCGACCAATACCTTCACCATGATTCTCAGGTTTTACAAAAACAGTTAGAATATAATATTCATCTGGATTGTACCAAGAAACATCTATTCCAGCAGTGCCAACAACTTCATTATCTTTTATAGCAACAAATACTTTTTTTCTGTTCTTTAAGGCATCTTTTAATTTTTCTACTGTAAAATCCTTTGCCATTTCTTGTACTTTTTCTACACCATAACCTTTTACATTTATTTCCAATAAATTCCTTGTGATAAGTGTGGAGATTTGCTCAACATAGTTTTCATCATATTCTTGAATTTCAATCATTTTATCAGCTCCTATAAGTTATTTCTTAGCAACAATGCTATATAAAACATGTTTCCTGCATTTATATCACCTCTTTTTCACCTAAATCTTCAGAAAATCTTAGTAGATATCCATCTGGATCTTGTACTAAAAATTCTTTATTTCCAAGTAATTTATTATCTTGTCTATACCAGTTTTCTTCAATATCAAATGCAATTGGATAGCCATGTTCTTTTAATTTTGAATAAATTCTATCAACAGAATCTACTTCTAATTGAAAATTGATACCATTTCCAAAAGGATAGGTAAGAGGAGCTAATTCCCATTTCTCATTATCAGATAACTCTTGTAACATAAATTGAATATCTCCCATTGAAAGAAATACAAATTTATTTTCTGGTCTTTCATATTCTACTTTAAATCCTAAAGTTTTGTAAAATGAAAGACTATTTTCCAAATTACTTACAGAAAGTTCAGGAATATTTTTATTAAATACAAAATCAACATCATTTCGAATAATTTCACTTTCAAAAAAGCGTTCTTGAAATTCTGTTAATGCTCTAATTTCTTCGTTTGAGTAATTTCTACCTTCAGGAACAACAATCAATTTATCATCATTATCATTTGTTCTATGAATAATGGCAATGCATTTTCCTCTAAAAGTTTCCAAAGGTTCAAATACACCTAATACATAGCAATCCAATTCCTCATTATCTCCACTTATGGTATTGGGAACATATCCATAATTCACAGGATAGATATGATTGGGGTATTTTTCAGAATGTCTACTGCCTAATGGCTTATCAATGATGACATTAACTAGTTTATCTAAAAAATCTCTACTATTTGTCATTTTTATATTCCTTCCTTTATTAAAATATAGATATTTGTAATCAAAGTATATTATGAAATCTTATAAAATTCAATAAGTTTCTAAATATTTACATTCTATTTTATCCGTGATAAAATAGGCACAGAAAATATAAGAGAGAAATTGTGTTGCAGGATGATAGAAAAGATGTACGGGAAAGGAAAGTGAACAGAATGAAAATATTAATGGGAACCAAAAATCAAGGGAAAATAGAAGGGGTAAAAAGAGCATTTGAAAGATATTTTGACAATGTTGAGATAGAAGGAATACCAGTTGATTCAGAAGTAGGAGCACAGCCGATTAATAAAGGGATTGTTATCGGTGCGAGAAATAGAGTAAAAAACTTAAAAGAATATGCTAAGAAAAATAACATGGATGTAGATTATTATGTAGCAAGTGAAGCAGGGATTACAGATTTATTAGATGAGTGGATAGATATTAATACAGTTGTGATTGAAAATAAAGAAGGAAAACAGAGTGTAGGAACCAGTCAAGGATTTCCAATTGATGCAAAATATATAGATGAAATAACCGGTACTGAACTTGGAAAAGTCATGGATAGAATCTTTAAAAGTCATGGATTAAATACAGGAAAAGGTGGAATTAGTATTTTAACACATGATGAAATATCTAGAATTGATTTAACAGAAAATGCTTGTATTATGGCTTTAATTAAGTTTATTAATCAAGGAATATGGGAATAAATACAAAAATAGAAAAAATGAAATAAAGAAAGGAGGAATTTTTATGGAAAGAGAGGTAAAACCAGGACAAGTTTATAGACATTTTAAAGGAACTACTCATAAAATTATTTGTATAGCAAAACATTCAGAAACGAAAGAAGATTTAGTAATTTACACTCATGAAGAAGATAATGAAATATGGGCGAGACCATTAGATATGTTTTTATCAGAAGTAGATCATGAAAAATATCCAGATATAGAACAAACTTATAGATTTGAGCTAATAGAAGAATAAATAAAACTAAGGGAGTAATAGTTATGAAAATATTAGTGATTTGTAGCAAGACGTTTTATAATAAAATCGAACCAATTAAACAAAAATTAGAAGAAATGGGACATAGTATAGAATTACCAAACTCATATGATAATCCAGGAGCTGAAAAAGAAGCATGGGAGTTAGGAGATAAGGCACATTCTGAATTTAAGAAAAGAATGTTTCAACGAAGTGAAGCAACCATTTCAAATATGGATGCTGTATTAAGTTTAAACTTTGATAAAAATGGGCAACAAAACTATATTGGTGGAGCAACTTTTCTAGAACTATATGAAGCTTTTATGAAAGGTAAAAAAATCTATATGTATAACCCGATTCCAGAAGGCATGTTATATGATGAAATAGCAGGATTTTCACCAATTATCATAAATGGTAATTTAGATTTAGTGAAGTAGGAGGCAGTATGAACATACTAGAAATATATAACCAATATCATTTACCAGAAAATTTACAAATGCATATGCTAAGAGTAACAGCATGTACAAATTTGATTCTAGATAACTGGACTGGAAAGCCAATAGATAGAAAAGCAATCACAAGAGTTTCTTTATTACATGATATGGGAAATATGGTAAAAATACCAGAAGAGGAAATCCAAGATAAAGATTTCATAGAAGTAAGAAGGAAATATTTCGAAGAATATGGGACAAATGACCATGAAATCAATATGGTAATTGGAGAAAAGGTAGGTCTAACAGATAAAGAATTAGATATTCTGGATGGAAAACGTTCTAGAAAAAATGAACAAACAGCAAAGTCTGATAATTATGAAATTAAGATATGTGCTTATTGTGACCAAAGAGTTGCACCAGAGGGTGTAGTTAGTTTAAAAGAAAGATTAGAAGATGCAAAGATACGATATAAAGATAGACCATTATCTGTATGGTCTAATGAAGAAAAAGCAAATCAATTAATTAAATGGGCATTGGAAATTGAAGAACAGGTTATGGAATATTGCAAATTAAAACCAGAAGATATTAACAATCAATCTATACAACCATATATAGATAGATTAAAAGAATATGAAATATAGAAGTAGACAGGTTAAATATTAAGAAAGGAACAAAAAGACTAAATTATGGAAGAATTAATAGATGTTTTAAATGAAGATGGAACAAAAACAGGAAAAGTTGTAACAAGGAAAGAAGTACATGAAAAAGGTTTATGGCATAGGATTGTTGTCATTGCAATCATTGATAAAGAAGGACATATATTGATGCAACAGAGAGCCAAAGATAAAGAAACCAATCCAGGAAAATGGGATGTATCTGTTGCAGGACATGTATCAGCAGGACAAACTTCTATAGAGGCAGCCATTAGAGAAGTAAAGGAAGAAATCGGAATAGATTTAGAAGAAAAGGACTTACAATATATGCTGACTTATCAAACAGAAAGAAAAGTAAAAGAAAATTTTTATGCAAATCATATATTTGATTTTTACTTGGTAAAAACAGAAGTGATAGATGTATCAAAAATTAAGATACAAGAAAGTGAAGTAGAACAAGTAAAGTTGTGTAATTTGGAAGAAGTACAAAATATGCTTTCTAAGAACGTGGTAGTAGAAAGAAAACCAGTATATGAACTGTTAATAAAATATTTAAAATAATATGAGGAGAGCATAAAATGGAAGAAATTAATAAAAATTTAGAGGAATATATTGAAAAAAATGTGTTACCACAATATGACACCAATAATGTTGGAGGTCATGGAAAAGAACATATAGAAACAGTTATTAATAGAAGTTTTGAAATTGTAAATGAATTTCATTTAGATATTAATAAAGATATGGTATATACGATTGCAGCTTTTCATGATATTGGATATAGAGAAAATCCAGACCAACATGAAGAAGTATCAAGTGAAAAATTTAAACAAGATAAAGAAATGGAAAAATTCTTTGATGAAGAAGAGAGAAAAATCATTGCAGAGGCAATTGTTGACCACAGAGCAAGTTTAGAATATGAAGCAAGAAGTATTTATGGAAAAATTGTTTCTTCAGCAGATAGAGAAACATCAGTAGAAAATATGCTTACAAGATCAATATTATATCAAGCAGACAAACATAAAGCAGAAAATCCAAGCTTAGAACAAGTAATAGAATATTCATATAAAAAATTATCAAGCAAATATGGAAAAGGTGGATATGCAAAAATGTATTATCCAGATGAAAAATATAAAAACTATTTAAATAAAATGCAAGAATTATTAGAAAATAAAGAAAAATTCATAGAAGCAGAAATGGATTTAGCAAAAAAATTAGGAAAGGTATAAAAATGATTGATTTTATAAAAGCAAAAAATGTATTTAGTGAGTATTTAAAACAATATGATACATCAGATGGCAGTATAAAAATGAAGATAAAACATACTTATGAAGTGATTCACAAAAGTGAATATATTGCTAGAGAACTAAAATTAGAAGAAGAGGATATTGAACTTGCAAAATTAATAGCGCTATTACATGATATTGGAAGATTCGAACAAATAAAAGAAACAAAAGACTTTTCTGATAATAAAAGTTTTGACCATGCAGATTATGGTGGATATATCTTATTTACCAAAGGATTGATCAGAGATTTTGTAAAAGATAATCAATATGATGAGATTATAAAAATAGCAATTATCAATCATAATAAATATCAAATACAAAGTGGACTAGATGAAAAAGTATTATTACATTGTAAAATCATAAGAGATGCTGATAAATTAGATAATTTTAGAGTAAAAGAATTAGAAAAGTTTGAGGATATGTTTCCAGGACACTATCATCCTGAAACCATACATAATGAGAGAATATCAGATAAAGTTTATGAAGATTTTAAACATCATAAATGTATAAAAATAGAGGATAGAAAAACATGTATAGATTGTATGATATGTGTCATAGCATTCATTTTTGATTTTAATTTTGATATTTCATTGAAATATATTAAAGAAAATAATTACATTAACAAATTAATGAATAGATTTAAAAATCAAAATGAGGAAACGGCGCAGAGAATAGAAGAAATAAAAAAGATAGCAAATGATTATATCGAAAATCATGTATAAGTGGAGGAAATATGATTAAAGTATTATTTGTATGTTTAGGAAATATATGTAGATCTCCTATGGCAGAATATGTATTTAAAGACATGGTAAAAAAGAAAGGCTTAGAAAAGCAATTTTCTATTGCTTCAGCAGCTACAAGTTATGAAGAAATAGGAAATGACATGCATTATGGAACAAAAGATAAATTAGATGAAAAGGGAATTCCATATGCAAAACATAAAGCAAGAAGAATCGAGAAACAAGATTATGAAAAATATGACTATATCATTGGTATGGAAGAAAGTAATCTTCGAAATATCCAAAGAATTGTAGGAAATGATAAAGACAATAAAATATATAAACTTTTAGATTTTTCAAAAAATCCAAGAGATATTGCAGATCCATGGTACACAGGAAACTTTACAGTTACTTATCAGGATATTGTAGAAGGATGTACAGGATTTTTGGATTATTTAGAAAGGAAAATGTCGTAAAATAAGAGGTAAATAATGGCAAATACATATATTAAAATTAAGGAAAAAGAAATTCCAGTTATGATTAGAAATTATAGACATACAAATTTAATAAAAATGTATTTTAAAGGAAATGTTTTAAATATCAGTAAATCTAAATATTTATCTAAAAAAAGAATGTTAGAAATTATTAAACAAAATGAAGAACAAATATATGAACAATATCTAAAAATCATTTCTAAAGAAAATGACAAAATGAAACATTGGTATACAGGAGAGGAGATAAGCTATAAAGGTGAAGATTTTTGTATACAAATAGAATATGTTGCTAAAAAAAGACTAAAAATTATCTTAGATGAAGAAAATAAACGCTTTATTATAGAAATACCAGAAATTTTGAAAGATGAAGATAATAAAGCAATCATTGATAAATATGTAAAAAGATTTCTTTGTATAAAGACAAAAGAATATTTAGAAAATAGATTACCATATTGGAGTCAAAAAATGAAAACAGAATACTATGAATGTAAGGTAGGAGATGCAACAAGTAAATATGGTAGTTGTATACCAAGTAAAAAAGCACTTCATTTTAGTAATCGATTAATCATGTTGCCAGAAGATAAAATAGATGCGATTATTGTTCATGAATTGTCACATATGACATATGCTAATCATAGTGATAAATTCTATCAATTAATTCAGCAATATATACCAAACTATTTTGAAATTGATAAATGGTTAAAGAAAAATGTAAAGAGAGTTATGATATAAATTTTGTAAAAATTATGTAAATGTGGTATAATAAAGATAGTAGCCCGTGGTTCATGTAGTGCCAAGTCAAGAGGCGTATCTTGGCAGAAAGGAAATTATGTACGAGTTAGAGAAGCAGACATTGAGAGTTCTCAAGGAGGAAAGAAAGAGATTGACTTCCAGACGGAAGTCAGAAAGGAAAGAGGCTCGCCAGGAAATTTTGGTTCAGCTCTTTGAGAGTAAACCATATTTTTCCAAAAAACTGGAGAAAGCATCAGATGAAATATTTTATATGCTGATAGATCTCCAGGACGGACAGGATGGTAATGAAGAAAACCAGGTAAAAATGTCAGATTTCTTAAAGAAATTTGACGAATACCTGGAAAAGTTAGCAGTTGTCGATAACGACTGCGACTGAAGGGGAGACCTAGGATACAGATAATCAGATCTGTTCCTAGGTTTTACCATTTTTATAATATATCCCTTGATACAAATTTTCTTCTTTTAATTTTTTATCCAAACCATTTAATATCCACTTTTTGTGTAAATCCCATTTAGGAGCAATTAATATATCTTTAGGAGCATCACCAGATACTCTATGAATGACAATATCAGAAGAAATATGTGAAAGGATATATACCAAACAATCTAAGTAATATTCTAAGGAAATAGGTTCATATTCATTCTTGCTATACATATTAGCTAAAACAGTATTTTCTATAATATAAGTATTATGAATTTTTAATCCTTGGATATGATGCTGGTTTATAAAATTTACGGTATTTTGTATATCCTTAAAACTTTCACCAGGTAATCCTACCATTATATGAATAATCACATCAATATCATACTTATTAAGCAATTGAACAGCCTTTGTAAATTGCTCATTTGTATATTGCCTATTAATGAATTTTCCGATTTCTTCATTGGATGTTTGCAAACCTAATTCTACAGAAACATAATATTTCTTTGTATAAGAATGTAACAGTTTTACAATATCTTCATTGATACAATCAGGTCTGGTAGCAATTGATAATCCAATAATTTTCGGATTAATTAATGCACTGTCATATTTTTTCTTCAAGTTATCAATAGAATCATATGTATTCGAAAAATTTTGAAAATAAACAATAAATTTATTTGCCCTATTAGAACGAGGAGAATTAAAATAATCTTCTACTTGTTCTGAAATATCTTTATATGGATTCAAATGTTCTCCAGAACCACATTCACTACAAAAGATGCAACCAGAACGACTTAAAGTTCCGTCACGATTAGGGCAAGTAAAATGCCCGTTAATGCAAATTTTTAAAACTCTTTCTCCAAATCGTTTTATATAATATTCATTTAATTTCATATATCTATATAAACTTTCCATAATGTATACAGTATATCAAAAATAGTACAAAATAACAATTAGAAAAGCATAAAACGAAAATAAAAGTCAAATATTTTTTTAAATATTTAACTTGAATGGCTATGAATTATTATCTTTTTTGAATTTTGATAATATGAAATCCAAAAAAATAGATATAAGAAATAGAATCAAAAAGAAAAGCAGAAATATTAATAATTGTTTAACTTGTTCTTCTTTGGGTAACGTATAAAAATAAAATAAATAATTACTTATCATAAAACATTCCACCTTTTAAATATCTTATATAGAATATTTTATGAAAGTAATATATTAAAAACAATATAATATATTCAAAATAATACAAAAAGTACAAAAAAGTTTAAGAAATCGACTAATTTTTTATGAAAATAGCAATATCTTTTATAATATTCATAGCCATTTTAATTTCTTTATCGCTATATGAACTTAGTAGTTCTTTCGTTTTATCAATAGTTGTATCATCAAGACCATATAAAATATAATCAGCAGAATGACCACTTAAATCTCTAAGTTTTCGAATGCTTCTATACATTAAATTTCCTCTACCTTCTTCAACTAATCCAAGGAATTGACTTGATATACCAATTTCTTTTGCTAACTGTGTTTTATTCATATGTAACTCATGTTCTCGAATATATTTAATTCTTTTACCTCTCGAAATTTGTTCTTGTTTTTCTAGTTCTAAATCAGATTTATTCATGAAAATCTCCTCCTATTATAAAATCTTAAGTACTAAACTTAATAAATTTTACAATATAATATATTAAAACACATGGTAAAATATTTGTAGAATTATAGTATTTTATGGAGAAATATGGTAATATTATGAAAAAAAGAAGAAAGGGTGTATACATATGACAACAAAATCTATGAAAATACTAATAATAGAAGATGATAGAAATGATTGCAACAATTTTATTAATAGTGTGAAGAATAGAGATGATGTAGAGATTATTGGAATCACGGATTCAGATGTAGAAGGACTAAAATATGCAAAATTAAAGAAACCAGAAGGTATTATATTAGATTTAGAATTAAATAACAGTATGACAGGAAACGCAGATTCTTTGGGATTTTTGTCAGAGCTTAAAAAGTTGAATTTGGGTTATGAACCAATCATTGTTGTGACAACACATATTCATTCAAAAAGAATATATGATATCGTTCATAAGAATGGTGCAGATATCATATTATATAAAAATCATCCAAGATATTCAGCAGACTATGTTTTGAATAAATTAATAAGTTTAAGAGAAGTAACACCAGAAAAAACAATAGAAACTTTAAAAGAAGAATTAGAAGATACTAGGCAAAAGATATCAGATTGCATTGTTAGAGAATTAGACTTAATAGGAATACCTGCTAAAATGGTAGGAAGAAAATATATACATGATGCAATTTTGTATTTGATTGAAAATAAAGGAGATAATACAAACGTGATTAGACATTTAACAAATATATACAAAAAATCAGGAAATACAATTACGAATGGTATTCAAAATGCCATTATACATGCATGGAATAATACACCAGTAGATGATTTGTTGGAATATTATAGAGCAAGAGTAAGTCTTGAAACTGGTATACCAACACCAATGGAATTTATATATTATTATGTAGAAAAAGTTGGAAGAGAAGTATAAGAAATAAAAATCAAAAATGAACATATCATAGGTATTAAATTTTTTAGTTGATATTTATGATATGTTTTTTTTTATATTCGACAAAATTTTACCACTTTTTTTCACTAAAAGCTACCGTCTTTTTTTCGTAAGAAGATGGTAATTTTTTATTTGTAGGAAGTATTACAGCTTTCTATAAATACGAAAGAAAAAGGTGGTGAGAGGTATGAGAGATTGGTACGATGATTTTTTGGATTGGATATTAGGATGGCTTCCATAGTAAATAAATAGTTATAAGTAAAAGGATAATCAATAAAATCTTGATTATCCTTTTATTTTAATATAATATATAAATGGGAGTGATATTTGTGGGAGAAATACAAGCAACAATAGAATATTTTTTTAAAATTAGCTTTATTAGCATATGTACTCTATATTTAAATTATAAGATTTTAAATATCAATGAGAAAAATATAAAAGAAAAAATAAAAATATTAATACAGGTAGTGATAGTGAATATATTTAGCACAATGTTAAAATATATTTCTAATTCTACAGTAGGTATAATGGTAATAGATGTATTTTTAGCATTAATTTTCTCGAAAAATATAAATAAGAATATAGGATATTCATTATTAATCACAACAATTTCTTTAAGTATTAATTATATTCTTTATATCCTTTCAGCAGCTATAAATTATGTATTGTTTAAAAATTATGCTATTCAAAATAGATACATAGTTTTTATAGTTATTTTATTAGTAGATATTGTTTTATTAAAATTAATATCTGGAATAAAAAAGTTTAATAAAGGAATCAGTTTTTTAAAAAAGAATGAAAATAATGAATATTTTGGAATTTTTATATTAAATATAAGTTCAACATTATTTTTTGCTTTTATAATGATTAATAATCTTGATAGGAGTATAGTAAGACCTTTATTTATATATCTTATCATTTTCTCCATCATCATGTTCATCACCATCCAAAAATCCTTACAGTTATACTACAAACAAAAACTACAAGAAAGAGAAGTAGAAGAAATCAAAGAAGAACTGAAAAATAAAGATAAAGAAATAAAAGAATTAGAAAAAGAAAATTTGAAACTTAACAAAAAGAATCATTCAATAGCACATAAACAAAAATCATTGGAATATGAACTAGAACAAATGGTGCTGAATAATCAAGTAGCAGATGGAAATCATGTAAAAGATAAAATAGAAAATTTATCAAAAGAAATGCAAAATGAAACTGTCAGTATAGAACTAACGAAAACAAATATTGATGAAATTGATAGTATGTTAAAATATATGCAATCAGAATGTGTAAAAAATAAAATAGATTTTCAATTACAAGTAAATGGAAATATTCATCATATGGTAAATACATATATTGGAAAAGAAGATCTAGAAATTCTAATTGCAGACATGATAAAGAATGCCATCATAGCTATTAACCATTCTGAAAATATCAATAAAAGTATTTTAGTAAGATTAGGATTAATTGATGGTGCATATAGTTTATATGTTTATGATTCTGGTATAGAATTTGAAATAGATACATTAATTAATCTTGGAATAAAACCAAGTACAACACATGCAAATGATGGTGGTACAGGAATGGGATTAATGAATACATTTGATACATTAAAGAAATATAAAGCAAGTTTGGTTATTGATGAATATGGAAAACCAGTAAAAGACAATTTTACAAAAGTAATAAAAATTCTTTTTGATAATGAAAATACATATAAAATCGAGTCATATCGTAAAAAAGATATACAAGAAAAAGATATAAATAAAAGGGTTTCTTTTTAAGAAACCCTTTTAAAATCCAATAATATCGTTATAAATCTCAATTGCAAATTTATCTGTCATACCAGAAATATAGTAAATAATACATTTATAAAAATCTTGTTCATTATTGAAATCAAAAATAACATCATTAATTAGTTTTAGTTCTTCTCGATTTCCTAAATCATAATAATTTGCTAAAAATCCAAGGAAGCTATCATAAAGTTTTACAGAAATTTTAGATAATCTATTTTTTAAAGTAGAGATTGTATTTTCTTTATCATAACAAGATTTCAAAGTATCATATATTTCATTTAAAACTAGTTCAAAATATTTAACAGAAGGTTTTAATCTATCTGAGAAATAGATATTTCTATAATTAAATTCTTTAATTTTATTTAATAAATCAAAAGCTTCTTCTGAGAAACATAATCCTTTTTCAGGAGTTGAATTTTTAGCTAAATCACATACTAAATAATTAATAATAATAGTATTGTTAATTTTCTTTTCAGGTAAATCATAATGTAGCAATTTGTATAGTTCATCCAAATGTTCATCAATAATCCCCAAACTAATGGCATCTTCAATATCTCTTCCAATATAGGAAATTTTGTCAGAAATTTTTACGACACAGCCTTCCCAAGTATATGGAGCATATTGATTAGGTCTAACATAAGTAGTTAAATCAATATATTCTTGTCTAGGTTTTAAACAATTTTCATCAATTTCACCACAGTGAGAAATAATACCATCTCTGACAGCATATGTTAAATCTAAATTATCTTTATATTGATCTTTATTTTCTAATAATTCTATTTTATCTACAAATTCTAGACCATTTTTTTCATGCCAAAAGTTACAACCTAAGTCTCTTTGAGAGATAGTAGATAAAATCTTTTCTCCCGCATGACCAAAAGGACTATGTCCAATATCATGTGCTACAGAAATTGCTTTTGTTAATTCTGTATTTAATCCTAAATAACTTGCAATTGTATAACTAATGGATTCTACATGTGCAACATGTTCACTTCTTGTACAAATATGATCACTTTCTGGTGAGAAAAATACTTGTGTCTTATGTTTTAGTCTTTTATAGGCATTTGAATGTGTAATTCTTGTATAATCTCTGTCAAAAACAGAACGAATATCCTCTGGATTGGTTAGTAAAGGCTTTTGTCTTTTGGATATAGTTTCCCAATTTGGATGATGCATATTAGCTGCATAATCTTTAAAAACATTTTCCATAATGTAATCATTCCTTTCTTTATCTAATAAAATTTATTGAATTGTGTTGTTTTCTTTAAATCTAAATGTAGTTTATTATAAAAAAGTAAAAAAGTCTATAAATAGATGAAAATAAAATATTGAAAATAAAAATATGACGTAGTATAATGAAAAAAACTAAAGGAGGAGATAAAATGTTACATGTTATAAAAGATGATTTTGATGAAAGTCCAGAAGATATTTTAAACTCTATTAATAATATGTTAAAGAATAAAGGACAAGCAAAAAAAGAGGAAGATGAAGAAGAAAGTAATGAGGAAAAAAAAGATAACTAATTATTTCAGTAAAGGAAAACATTAAAAAATATAAATCTATAAAATAAAAATTTTTAAGGAGTAACAAACATGGCAAATTCAAAATTAATTGTAGTAGAAGGTCCACAAGGAGCAGGAAAAACAACAGTAACAGATTATTTAAGATATTCATTAAGTTATACAAATTTATATAGATTATGCGGAACGGCAGATAGCTCTGCAGAAGGCAAGAAAAAAACAGAAGACATGTATATTAACTTATTGGAATATATAAAAAAAATGGAAAATAAAAGTATTAATCTAGTATTTGATAGAACATTTTTTACAGAAGAAAATTATTGTAGACTTGGGAAAAAAGAATATACTTTTACAGATGTATATGAAAAATTATTAGAAGAATTTAGTAAATTAGATTTTGAAATATACTATATAACTTTATATTTAGAAGATGTGGAAAAATATCATACGAGATTGGATAGAAAAGATAAAGCAATTTTCAAAAATTCTAAATTTGAAGCTGAAAATAGTATTAACCAACAAAGAGTGTATCTAGAAATGTCAGAAGAAATACAAGCAAAATATCCCAATATTCAAGTGAAAAATATTGCAAATGATGGAGATTTTGAAAAAACAAAGAAAGAAATAAGAGAATTTATAGGATATTAAAATAAAGAGAAAAACAAAGAAAAAGAGAGAAAATAAATGAAATAGTAAAAAATAGAATTGCTAGAAACAAAGAAAATCTGTACTTGTTAAAATATGACAAAAATGAAATTTGTCATATTTCACATTTATACTGTATAATATATATCGATGGTGCATTATTCTAGTCATACTCAAGTTTATGAGGGTGGGGCTAAAAATCCACTAAAGGGCATATCGTTGAAGTTCTTTGAATGTGCGCGAAACGCCAAGTTTGTGTGTGTTCAGGGAGTAAGAAATTCGGGTATTATATAATGGCATATATAAGATTCCCTGGTTTCGCGGAGGCTTAAATTTATGATAAATGTATCTTTTTATACATAATTTAAGAGTAACCTGTGATGCGTGCCAAGACACAAAAAGCACAGAGTAGCCTGTCTTGAGTGAATGTATTGGGATTAAATCATTAGTAAAGCATAGTTTTGGCCAAATTAGTTTTACTGTACTTATGAAATTTCATTTGCAAAAAAGACTAATAAACTTGTAAAGTATGTTAAGGAAAACTTCTAGAATGTTTGCTTCCATAGAAGCATAGAAGTCTTTGGATTAAGGTACAGATTTAAGTGGCAATCTGGTAGCTATAGTTTCTATAGATATTTCCCTTAAACGGAAACGGCAATAGCAGTAATGCTATGCGGGAAATAGAGAAATTCAACCAGACCTAAACTGTAAAATTTACTTAGACTTTTACCATCTCAAATAAAAAATATTAAGAGGAAATCTTGGGAAAAACTCAAAATTTCCTCTTTTGAATGATGATTTTGGGGACGGAGCAAAAAATCATCATTTTGTTCTTTAAAAAGTTTTAAATGAAATATTCTTTATAAAATGGTGATTTTTTGCTCCGTCCCCAAAATCATCATTCAAAAAAAGAAAGGAAAGAGATAAAATTGAAAGAAAAGACGAAAAAAGCAAAAGGAAAACCGTGTGAGGAAGATGCAGAAAAAATAAGACAAGAAATGAAAAAAGCTGTAAGACAAGAAAGTGCTAAAACAGAAAAAGAGAATGAAAAAGAAATAGAAGAAGTAAAGGAAAAAATAGAACAATCAAAAAGAAAAAAAGAAAAACAGAACAAGAAATATGAAAATGTGAAATGGTTTATAGAAGTTTTTATTATGACTTTTATATTATCTATTGTGTTTTCATATATATCAACAAATGGGGTGTCAAATTTAAGTTTAATACCAGCTATCCTGATTTTAGTAGCAGTTATCTTAGTAGGTATCATATTTGACATTGTGGGTGTAGCTGTAACAGTTGCAGATGAACATGAATTTCATGCAAAAGCAACGAAAAAAGTAAAAGGTTCAAAAGATTCTATTAAATTAATTAGAAATGCACCTAGAGTTGCCAATATTTGTGCAGATGTTATTGGTGACATTTGTGGAGTATTAAGTGGTGCCATAAGTGCATTAATTGCACTAAAAATTACCAACCAATTTGGATTAAATTTTGATGTGCAATTCTTATTAAGTGCTTTGGTTTCAGCTCTAACAGTTGGTGGAAAAGCATTAGGAAAAACAGTTGCTAATAATAATTCAACTAGAATTGTTCATGCAGTTGGTATGGTATTTAATAAGTTTAGTAGAAATAAAGATAAAAAATAGGAAGTATGAAAATACTTCTTTTTTATTGAAAATAATATGAAGATATAATAAAATAGGAAAAAATACGAATAATAAATATAAGAGGTAAAAATATGAAAGTTTTAATCACAGGAGCGTCATCAGGAATCGGAAAAGATATGGCAAGGATATTAGCCAAAAAAGCAGATGAATTGGTTTTGGTTGCAAGAAATACTGAAAAGTTAGAAGAAATCAAAAAGGAATTAGAGAATGATGCAAAAATAGAAATCATCTCTAAAGACTTAAGTATAGAGGAAAACTGTAAAGAAATCCACAATCAAGTACAAAATGTGGATATCTTAATTAACAATGCTGGATTTGGAGATTGCGGAAATTTCACAAAAACAAGTTTAGAAAAAGATATCAACATGATAAAAACCAATATTATTGCTTATCACATATTAACCAAATTATATTTAACAGATATGAAAGAAAAAAACAGTGGAAAAATCTTAAATGTGGCATCGATTGCAGGATTTATGCCAGGACCATTAATGGCAACCTATTATGCAACAAAAAATTATGTCATTAAATTATCAGAGGGAATTCGCGAAGAATTGAAAAAGGAGCATTCTAAGGTACAAATTAGTATATTATGTCCAGGACCAGTAGAAACAAATTTTAACAAAGTAGCCAATGTAGATTTTCATTTAAGAGAGGCAAACAGTATGAAAGTAGCAAAATATGCCATTCAGAAATTAGAAAAAGGTAAATTTTATATTGTTCCAGGAATAGATATAAAAATATCAAGAATTGGGGCAAAAATATTGCCAACAAATATCATTAGTAAATTTGCATATATGGTGCAAAAGAGAAAACTAGGTGGAGAATAAAATCTAACCTAGTTTCTTTTTTATGTATCCAATTTTTTTCATTAACATATGCTTACCTTACAAATTTCCAATGGCTGTTTTAATAGCCTGTATAGAATTTTCTAATCTTAATTTTTCACTATTTTCTAAATCTAATGTATTAGATTTTTCAATACCATCTTTTCCAATGATAGAAGGTGTACTGGTAAATATTCCATAATCTTCTAGATAAGAACATACAGGTAAACATACCTTTTCATCAAAAATAATTGCTCTGGTAATTCTACTTAAAGCAGAAGCAATACCATATGCAGTAAAGCCTTGTGATTTTGAAACATCAAAACCAGCTTTTTTAACAGCGCTTTCAATATTTGTCATTTCTGATTCAGGTAATTTTTCAACATTAACGGTAGACCAAGGAATAAATTGACTATCTCCATGTTCACCAAGAACAAGACCTGTTACCTCTGTAATCGGTTTTTGATATTTTTCTGATAAAACATAACGTAATCTTGCTGTATCTAATAATGTTCCAGAACCAATTACTTTTTTTGGATCACAATTCGTATATTTCCATGTTACATATGTCATAACATCTAAAGGATTTGTAGCAATTAAATAAATTCCAGAAAAATTCGTTTTATTAATTTCAGAAAGAATATTTTTTAAAATCGTATTTGCTTTATGCAAGTCTTCCATTCTAGAAGTTTTTAAATCTGATTGTTTAGGACCAGCTGTTATACAAATAATATCTGCGTCTTGACAATCAGAATAATTTCCTAAAATGACTTTTGTAGAGGTATTTAAATTATAGGTACTATGATTTAAGTCAGCAACTTTCCCTAATAATGTTTCTTTATCTACATCAATTAATATCAATTCTTTTATATCCAAACATTGATTTAATACAGAATAGGCATATGCCATTCCTACATTTCCGCAACCAATAATCACAAGTTTATTCAAAATCATTCCCTCCTATGTATATCATAAATTTTTATCAAATAGTGTATCAAACATATTATATACCCAAATATGTAAAAATAAAAGTAAAATTTGTAAAAATAAAACATTGACAAAACCAAACATACATTCTATAATCTAATTGGTGATGATATGGAACGTCAGATATTGCATGTAGATGTGAATAATGCTTTTTTAAGTTGGACAGCATTAGATATGATAAAAAATGGAAGTAAAGTTGATATAAGAGAAATACCAGCTGTTATTGGAGGAGATGAGTCCAAAAGGTCAGGAATTGTTTTGGCTAAAAGCATGAAAGCAAAAGAATGTGGTGTAAGAACAGCTGAAACGATTTATCAAGCAAGAATAAAATGTCCAGGATTAAAAGTGTTTCCATCAAATTTTAAAATATATAGGCACTATTCAAATCAGTTGTATCAATTATTATTAGAATACACAGACAAAATTGAAAGATTTAGTATCGATGAATGTTTTTTAGATATGACCCATTATTTAATGAATGATACTTTATTGAATAAAGGTAAAGAAATTAATAGAAGGGTAAAAGAAGAGTTAGGTTTTACAGTAAATGTTGGCGTGGCACATAATAAACTTTTAGCTAAAATGGCATCAGATTTTACAAAGCCAGATAGGGTTCATACTCTTTTCGAAAATGAAATACAAAATAAAATGTGGACACTACCTGTTTCAGAGTTATTTATGTTAGGAAAAAGAACAGTACCTAAATTACAGAATATGCAAATAAAAACCATTGGAGATTTGGCAAAAACGAATAAGAGAATTCTACAAGATAAATTTGGAAAACATGGAACGATGATGTGGGAATATGCTAATGGAATTGATAATTCTGAAGTGAAATATCAAAAAGAAAAACCAAAAGGAATTGGAAATTCTGTTACATTACCAGAGGATGTTTCAAATATAGAGAAACTAGAAGAAATATTATTAGCTTTAACAGAACAAGTAACATATAGATTAAGAAAACAAAAGATGTTAGCAAGAGTGGTTAATGTGCAATTGAGAAATAAAGATTTTGTTGATACTTCTCATCAAAGAAAATTACCAAATGCAACAGGAAGTACAAAAGAAATTTTTAATCATGCAAAAGAATTGTTAGAACAAATGTATAGAAAGGGAACACCTATTAGATTAATAGGTGTAAGAGTGGATGATTTAACAGATACAGAAGAAATGCAAATATCTTTATTTCAAGATGAGATAAAAAATGATAAACAAGAAAAATTGGACAAAACTATTGATCAGCTAAAAGAAAAATATGGATATAATTTGATAACAAGAGCAGGAAAAATGGGAGTAGAAGATTTTATAAAATTTAGAAAAGAAGATGAGAAATAAGAGAAAATAAAGATGTATTTTCTCTTTATTTTTATTAATTAATATTGTTCATAAGGAAAAAGTGTGATATAGTAACGATAATGAATATATATAAAAATGTGAATATGGAGGTAAAATATGGTAGAAGTATTATGTCATAGTAGCATTAAAATAACAGAAGATGTGATTATCTATATAGATCCATTTAAAATAGATAAAGAATATCATGATGCAGATTATATATTTTTTACACATTCTCATTATGATCATTTTTCACCAGAAGATATTGAAAAAGTAAGAAAAGAAAATACAGTATTTATTGTTACAGAAGATATAAAAGTAAAAGCTGAAAAATTATTTAATAGAGAAAATGTATTTGCGGTTGAGCCAAGTAAAAGTTATCATGTTCATGGACTAGATTTTAAAGCAACATATGCATATAATGAGAATAAAGCATTTCATCCAAAAGAGAATAGATGGGTAGGATATATTATTGAAGTAAACCATAAAACATATTATATAGCAGGAGATACAGATAACATAGAAGAAATTCAAAATATAGAATGTGATGAAGCATATATTCCAATTGGGGGAACATATACCATGAATTATCAAGAGGCAGCTGAATTAGCAAATACAATTAAAGCAAAAGTTGTTATACCGACACATTACGGAAGTATTGTAGGTGATAAAAAGGATGCGACAAAATTTAAAGAACTTGTGAAGAATAAGGAAGTAAAAATTTTAATAAAGTAGGAGGCAAAAAAATGGTTAATGAAACAGAAAAAAAGCTATATGAAATAATTGATCAGATACCAGTAACGGAAAATAATAGAAAAAAAATAACAGAGATTAAAATGGCAGTTGGAGCAGGGGAATATAAAGAGGCATTGGCAAAACTAAAAGAGTTAAATGATGAAGATGAAAAAGCGTTAGAGGAAGAAGATGAAAATCTATTAGAAGAAAATGAGGAAGGAATGTTCCCAACTAAATTAAAGAATCCAGAATTAGAGCGTATATATATGGGATTATTGTTAGAAAATCCTAAATCTATTTCTAGATATTATTATGTATATAGAGAGTGTTATTTTGAAGATGATGATGTTTTAAATGTATATAAAAGTGTATTGTTTACAGAAGGTGGAAAATATACTCCTGAGATAGCAAAAGATGGATTTAACTTTTCTAAAGATTCAGAAGAAGTATATAAATTTAAAAATCAATTAAAAAAAGATGTTAGAGATAAAAACTATGACATGGAAAAAGTCTATACAGATTTAAAAAAATTATTTATTTTAAGAAGAGCATATTTAAGTAACCCTGTAAAAAATATACAAGATAAGATTATTGAAATTATTGATTATGAGTTATATGATCAAATGTCAGTAGAAGAAGTAGAAGCAGCAATTAATCAAGTAACAGTAACAGATAAATTTAAACAAACTGTTTTAAATAAAAATTTAACAAATTTTATTGAAGAAGGTTCTAATAATTTAGCAAATGGATTACCATTACCATTTCCTATATTAACGCAAGTGTTTAAAGGGATTAGAAAAGGAGAAACCATGGCATATGCTATGCCATCTAACTCAGGAAAAAGTAGGTTTGCCATAGACTTAGCAGCATATACAGCATTTGTGAATAAGAAAAAAGTTTTAATTATTTCAAATGAGATGTCAGAAGAAAAAATGAAACTATGTTTAATTACAACTATTGTCAATAATCCAGAAATTCAAAAAATTCATGGACAACAAATAAGTATCACAGAAAATGAAATTTTGGCATTACAATTTAAAGCAGATGATCCTAAAAAAGTAAAAGTAGATGAACAAGGACATGTCTTAAAAGAAAAAGATGAAAAACAAAGGGATTTTATAAAGAGATTAGAGAAAGAGTCTACACAATTTAAACAAGTTATCACTGTAACAAATTGGATTAATAAAGAAATTAATAATTCTATCTATTTTATGAATATAACAGATCATACTAATGATGAACTAAAAAAAGTTATTATGAATTATTATTATAAAGAAAAGATAGAATATGTATTTTATGATACATTAAAAACAGATACAGCCAATATTGGTAATCCTGAAGAAATCAAAAAGACAGCAACTATTTTATCTAATATTGCACAAAACTTTGAAATCTTTATCTGTTCTTCATTACAATTAGCAGAAGCATCTACATTACCAATTAATCTAGATGTTAATGATTTAGCAGTTAGTAGAACAGTAAAAGAGGTATTAGATACATTATGTTTAATCAAACAAATTAATCGAGACCATTTACAAGATTATGAATATTCTTTAAAAGAAGTAGATACCACATTTTATGACTTAGAAAAATTTGAAGATCCAGATGTTAGATATTATGCTTGCGTTGTAGATAAGAACAGAGCAGGTCCTAAACCTAAATTAGTTTTCAGATTAAATTTAGCATATAATAGTTGGGAAGAATTAGGATATTTACGTTTAAAACAAACAGGAAATCAAGAAGAAAATAATGAATATTATGTTTAAAATAATAAAAAGAATAGGTAAAAGAGAAATAGTAGTAATGAAAATAAATAAAATTACTACTATTTTTAAATAGAATACTTGAAAAGTGGAATTTAAAAATCCAATTTATAAAACTATAAATATTATAAAATAAATGAGATGTCTAAATCCATCGAATATTGCAATATAAAACATATGATATACAAAAAGGATACATATTATGTGCGCATAAAATCGAAAAAATAGAAAGAAGATAAAAAATAGTAGAAATATGTAAAATAATGCGATGAAAAGTTCTTGCAATGTCAATTTCTTCATAGTATTATGGAAAAGTACGAAAGAGGAAAGGGAGATGAAATATGAGAACTTTTTTTGGTGGAAAATTTATAGAAAAAGAAAAATTGATAGAAGCTGGAATTCAGTATCCAATAAAATTAGAATATTATAAAAAAATAAATGAAGACCAATTTATCAAAAAAGAAAATGCAAAATTTGGAATTGCAGTTGTAAAAACAGAATATATACCAAACAACACAAAAATAGAAAATAAGGAAATAACATATTTATCAAATGATGAGCAAAAAGTAGAAAAAATATTAAAATTATTTAAAGAAAATGAAGTAACACCTATTGGAGTAGAAGACGTCCTAGCAGATTTAAGTAAAGAATTATTTTAAGAGTCAAAGGTTGTCAAAAGTTTCTATTTTATTTATTTCTTAGGCAACCCTTAGAGGATAAAATTTGTAAAAAACTTGCAAAATATTTTCTTTTAAGCTAGAATACTATATATGGAATAAGAAATATTCGAAAAAATAAATGGAGGAAGTCTGAATGGCTGATAAATTAATTATCGTAGAGTCACCAGCAAAAGCAAATACGATAAAAAAATTTTTAGGTGGCAGTACAAAGGTTGTAGCATCAATGGGACATATTAGAGATTTACCAAAATCAAAAATGGGAATTGATATAGAACATGACTTTGAACCAGAGTACATAAACATTAGAGGAAAAGGAGACCTAATAAAATCACTAAAAAAAGATGCAAAACAAGCAAAAAAAATATATATCGCAACTGACCCTGACCGTGAAGGAGAAGCAATTGCATGGCATTTAGCAAAAATTTTAGAAGATGAAAAAGATAAAATTGTAAGAGTAACTTTTAATGAGATTACAAAAAATGCCGTACAAAAAGCGATTAAACAACCTAGAGATATAGATGTGAATTTAGTAGATGCCCAACAAGCAAGAAGAGTGTTGGATAGAATTGTGGGATATAAAATTAGTCCTGTGTTATGGAAAAAAGTTAGAAGAGGATTATCAGCAGGAAGAGTGCAATCTGTTGCTGTTAAACTAATTGTAGATAGAGAAGATGAAATTGAAAAATTTATTCCAGAAGAATATTGGAATATCTATGCAAATCTAGAAGATACTAAAACAAAAAAAGAATTTGAAGCACATTTTTATGGAAAAGATGGGAAAAAATTAGACATCCATTCAAATGATGAAGTTCAAGTAATTTTAGATAATATCAAAAATGCAAAATATATTGTCAGTGAAGTGAAAAAAGGTGAGAAAAAAAGAACACCTGCACCACCATTTACAACAAGTACAATGCAACAAGAAGCTTCAAGAAAACTAGGATTTACATTAAAGAAAACGATGTCTATCGCACAAGGATTATATGAAGGTGTAAAAATTCCTGAAAAAGGAACAGTGGGATTAATTACTTATATGAGAACTGACTCAACAAGAATATCTGAAGAAGCAAGAAATGTTGCAAAAACACAAATCACAAAATTATATGGTGAAAACTATTATGAAAATCGATATTACAAAACAAAAAAAGATGCACAAGATGCGCATGAAGCAATTAGACCAACCTATATTGATATTGAGCCAGATAGCATAAAGACAAGTTTAACAAATGATCAATATAAATTATACAAATTAGTATATAATCGATTCTTAGCTAGTCAAATGGCACCAGCAGTTTATGATACAATGAATGTAAATATTAAAGCAAATTCGTATGATTTTAAAGCAAATGGACAAATGTTAAAATTTAAGGGATTTATGACTTTATATGTTGAAGGTACTGATAAAGAAGAAAAAGAGGAAGAAGGAATGCTTCCAGAACTTGAAGAAAATCAAGAAGTAAAATTAAAAAAATTGAATCCAAAACAAAGCTTTACAGAACCACCACCAAGATATACAGAGGCAAGTTTGGTAAAAGCTTTAGAGGAAAAAGGAATTGGAAGACCTAGTACCTATTCACCAACAATTACAACCATTTTAGAAAGAAGATATATAGAAAAAGAAAAGAAACAATTATATCCAACAGAATTAGGAAAAGTAGTTAATAAACTATTAACAGAAAATTTTACAGATGTTATTAATGTAGAATTTACTGCAAAAATAGAGGATGAATTTGATGAGATTGCAGAAGGACATGAAAAATGGAAAAAAATGATTCGAGAATTCTATGGACCATTTGAAGAAGAAGTAGAAAAAGTAGAAAAAGAATTAGAACATGTGGAAATGGTTGATGAAGTTTCAGATGTTAAATGTGAAAAATGCGGAAGAATGATGGTATATAAGTATGGAAGATATGGAAAATTCTTAGCATGTCCAGGATATCCTGAATGTAAGAATGCAAAACCAATCATAGAAACGATTGATGTACCATGTCCTAAATGTGGAGCAACTGTGCAAGTTAGAAAAACAAAAAGAGGAAGAAAATATTACATTTGTGAAAACAATCCAAAATCATGTGATTACATTTCATGGAATCAACCAAAAGTAGGAGAAGAATGGAACCCAGAAGAGAAAGCAGAATTTGAAAAAACAAATACAACGAAAAAGAAAACAAGAAAAACGAAAACTAAAAAAACAACCAAGAAGACAACAAATAAGAAAAAATAAAGTAAAAAAGAGGATAAAATATGAAGAAATATTCATTAGAAATAACGGTGTTTTTAAGTGGTGCACTAACCATGATGTTAGAGCTAATTGCAGCAAGAGTATTATCACCATATGTGGGAAGTTCTAATTTGATATGGACGACCATTATAGGAATCATGTTAACAAGTATGAGCATAGGATATTGGTTTGGTGGAAAAATGGCAGATAAAAATAAAGAAAATGACATAAAGATTTTATCTAATTATTTATTGGTTTCTGCCATTGCAACAAGCATTATACCAATACTAGAAGTTATATTTATAGATGTGTTATCGCAACTTTCAAGTAACTTAATTGTTGTTGCTATCATATGTGCAACTGTCACATTTGGAATACCAAGTTTCTTATTAGCAACTGTATCTCCAATAGCAGTAAAAATAAAAAATAATAGTATGGATCATATAGGTGCAACATCAGGAAAAATATCATCACTATCTACAATAGGAAGTATTTTTGGTACATTTTTTGCAGGATTTATATTGATACCAAATTTAGGGGTAAGAAATATTATATTAGGATGCTCTATTTTGTTATGGATATTATCTGTATATCTATTTAACAAAAAGGATAAGAAATATTATATGTTAATGATGGTAGAATTAGTTGTTATTATTGCTCTGAATCTATTAGGAGGATATCTATTTCAAATAAAAAATCCTGAAATAACAAAAGATGTTGATTCTGAGTATAGTAGAATATGGGTAACAAATCTTAATGTAGATGAAACTACTTATAAGACGCTACAAGTAGATACAGGTTTAGAATCTTACATAAATCAAGAAACTGGAGAAATGGGAGCAACATATTTATATTATTATGATTTATTTGAATATTATGATAAAGAAGCAAATAATGCATTGATGATAGGTGGAGCAGCATATACTTATCCAATGCATTATTTAAAAAAATATGAGAATAAAACAATCGATGTTGTAGAAATTGACGAAAAAATGACACAGATTGCAGAAGAAGAATTTGGACTAGATAAGAACAATCCTAATTTGGGATTAATTACACAAGATGGAAGAAGCTATTTAAATTATAATGAGAAAAAATATGATACAGTTTTTATAGATGCGTTTAAAGGTCTAAATGCTCCATTTGAATTAACAACCTATGAGGCTATGCAAAAGGTATATGATAGTTTAGATGAAAACGGAACAGTCATAACCAATATTATATCAGCAATCGAAGGGAAGGATGCAGACTTTATTAAATATGAATATAGCACATATAAGGCTGTATTTGATGATGTAAAAGTATATCAGGTAAATTCAGATCATTTACCAGAAGAAAAGCAAAACTTAATCTTAGTAGGTATTAAAGGAAATGGAAATATAAATACTGACAAAGAAGAAGAATATAATGAGTTATTAAGTAATGAAATAAAAGATTTTACGAGTGATAAACAAGTTGTTACAGATGATTATGCACCTATAGGAGATTAAAATTGCCAGGAGTTGCCAAAGGGGACGTGCCTTTTTGGCAACTTCTGGCAATTTCTTATAAATTTATCTGTTCGATGGATGAGATTTGAAAAAAGTCTTGACTTTTACGAATATATTTGTTATCATATTATTTGCAAAATGCGGGAATAGCTCAGTTGATAGAGCGCTGCCTTGCCAAGGCAGAGGTCGCGGGTTTGAGCCCCGTTTCCCGCTCCAATTTTTGTTCCACTGTTACAAAAAATAAAAATGGTTATAATACAGTCATTGTTTATAAGTTTGGAACATATAATTTAATATATGGCGACATAGCCAAGTGGCTAAGGCACGAGTCTGCAAAACTCTGATCCCCGGTTCGAATCCGGGTGTCGCCTCCAATTTGAATAAGTTTAGACGGTTATTACTTAAAATGATACGATATATCAATATAACCGAAATTACAGAAAATACTGCCTTTTAAAACAGTATTTTATTTTTATATTTAACACAGAATATCATAGATTATTGTAGAAAACTATAAGTATTGCAATAAAATTGCAGTAATTTTTTATAGTGTGAGGGAAAAATTATGGAAGAAAAATATAATACTTTAGAATATTATAACAAAAATGCAAAAATATATTGTGAACAAACATTAGAAGGAAATATGCAAGAGAATTATGATAAATTTTTACAGCATTTACCTTCTAATGCATATATTTTAGATTTCGGATGCGGTTCAGGAAGAGATAGTAAATATTTTATAGAAAATGGATATAAAGTTAAAGCAATAGATGGTTCAATTGAAATATGTAAGTTAGCTAGCAAATATATCAATCAAGAAGTGACATGTATGAATTTTAAAGAATTGGAAGATATAAATACATATGATGGTATATGGGCATGTTCTTCAATATTGCATATTGAAAAAGAAAAACTGCCAAATATTCTTAATAAAATGATAAATGCTTTAAAAGTTAATGGAATAATTTATACTTCTTTTAAAATAGGAGAAGGTTTTGAGATAAAAGAAGAAAAATATTATAATTATTTAACTAAAAATGAGATGATACAAATACTAAAAGATTTAAATAGAAATGTTAAACTTATTGATTATTTTGAAACACTTCCAAGTACAAAAAGAATTGCAAAAAATACAATTTGGGGTAATTTCATTATAAAAAAGTTTGAGTAAAATAAATATTTGACAAATACAAAAAAAGATGTTATTATATATTTAGCTTAAGCAAATGTGTCATAGGTCGTATGAGACATATATGTAACTGGTGTGTGTAACTGCAATTACACATACTTTTTTTATGCTAAAATAGAAAACTAATCCGACTTTATTGTCTATAACAATAAAAAGCAGAAACAAACTGCAATTTGTTCCCACTTTCGACTATGTATGCAACCTAGTCTTTGTCATTCATCTTTTCATCTCTTAATTGGTAGTTCTTGTCTTTTTCAGTAAGTAACATTTCAATTAATCGTAAGATTAAGTCGTATGATGACATAGTATGTAACCCCCTTTCCACCCTTGAGTAAGGATTGCCTTTCTGTCAATGAAAAGGTTGCTAATATATTACAATATTTTACAATAAAAAACAAGCGAACATGGTAAAAATTTACAATTAATTTATAGTATAAATAAAATATAAATTATGTAGTTGCAGTAAAATTGCAGTAATATTTTGGAGGTATAATTATGGAATATATAAAAAACTAATTATACATACATTGAATCACATATAGTTATTATTAAAAATATTACTTTTTAAGTTTTTTATTATTCAAATGATGTTTATATTTCTAACTTAACTATAAAGATTAAATTATCAGAGATAGAAAATTATTTGAAAAATATATAATTTGTAAAGTCTTCAAACTATTGAATTTAAGCCAATATTTTGATATAATGAAAACTATAAAAATAGAAAGAAGGTAGAAATTTGAATATAATTAAAACTTATTCAATCAATAGAAATAATATACATATAGATAATGAATTGAAAACTAATGAAGCAATCATAGTGTGTAATCATTATATAATGGAACAATTATCAAGGAACGGTGTAACTTTTGACGAGATGTATCCTGGAGTATTTATAGTTACTTCTTTAAATGGTAATTCAACAATGCAAGATATAGAAAAAATTAATAGATTAATTAGACTATATGATCCAGATTTAATAGACGAAAGTAATTTAGTAGCTCAAATGTCTCAAGAAAAAATGGATGCTTTTTTTCAAAATCATTTTTGGTCTGACGGAGAAAAGAAAAAAATGCATATAAAAAGCGTTGAATATAGAGGAAAACGATTTGATATTGATCCAGGTTCTTTAATCGTTACATATCAAGAAGGTAAAAGAGGTAAAGAATTTACTTTCAATTTTAGAGATGGTAGTACAGATTTGCTTGGATATACAGAAGATTGGGTACGAATAGAAGATGTATGGGATAAGTATTTATTTGATGAGACTGTAAAACCATGGCTAGAAAAAAATAAATTACGTTTGTCTGTAAAAGTTCATAATAGTTCGACTGTGTTAAATAATCAAAATAAGGCAAGAGTTACTAGAACAATTGAACTAGAAGAAAAATAGCAATATCTATTGATAATATAAGTTAAATTTATATAATTTTTTATTGAAAGTATCTATAATATTTTTTGGTTGAGACATTTTCTCAAGTGATTTATTAAGACATTATCACAAATGAATCAGATTATAAAAAATTTTGAGTAAAAATATTTGACAAAAATATATATAAATGCTATTATATAATTACATTAAATAAAACATTCAAAGTTCTGCGAATGTCATTTGTGCTTGTATGTGTATCACAACTACACATACTTTTTTTTTATAAAAACAGGATAGACCACAACATTCTATCCTGTTTAACAATACTATTATGTATTATCTACTTTAATCTTTTTATCTTCTGTATTTGCTTTCGTAGATTTTAATGTTTCAATTTCTTCCTTTTGTTTTAATAATTTATCTACTAGTTGCAAAATTAGTTCTGCGTTTGTCATATGTGCTTCCCCCTTTCCGTTCCTAGGTAAAGAACTGCCTTTTGACAAGAAAGGTTGCTAACATATTACAAGATTTTACAATAAAAAACAAGCGAACATAGTAAAAATTTACAATTAATTTTTACTATAAATAGATATATTTTGTTTTGAAAAGTTTTATGAAAAGTTCTTGTAATCTAATTGCTTGTTCTTTATCTAATTTCTCATTCGTAAGTTCATTATTAGAAATGATTCTAATTCCAACACAAGGAATTTGAAATTGATTACATACACAATATGTTCCTATACTTTCCATATCTTCAGAAAGATGATGAAATTGATTTTGTAACCACACAATTCTGTCATATTCTCGATTAAATACATCTCCACTTCCTAATGTTCCCGTATAAATTGCATTTTCATGATTTGTTTCAAAGAAATCTTTAAAAAGCTTTACTAATTTTTCATCTCCATTTTGTATTTCTTTTCCTCTTTTATTAGGCTCCCATTCAAAAGGATTAGAAGAATGTCCTTCTTCTTTTGTCGGCATTGAAAAAGCATTAATATTGCAACATTTTTCACCAATAATAATATCACCAATATGAATATTTGATTTATGAGCTCCTGCGATTCCTTGGTTAATTACAAAATCTGGGTGAAAAGTCATAATGCCAATAGTGGTAGCAGTAGTGGCATTCACAACACCTACTAATGTTTTGGAAATAATAATTTTTGATGTATGAATGTAACCTGTGTAAAATTCATATCCTGCTATTGTATGCTTTTCCTTTTTTTCTAGATGATTAATGAAATATTCAACTTCAATATCCATTGCTCCTTGAATTAAAATCGTTTTATTTTTCATTTCAAAAATTCCTTTCGTAATAATAATTATATATTCTTTTTTAGAAATTATAGTGTATCTAATGTTATTTTCATAATAAACTCTTGCATTATTTGATACAATCTAGTTTTTGAAAAATAGCATTTACCATATTTTTATTCCTTTTAAAATATTAATATATGAATAAAATAAATTTGTCAATAAAAATATAAAAATGTATTGACAATTGAATAATTATTCAACTATAATAAAGTAAAAGATAATTGAATATATATTCAACTGTATATAGGAAGGAGAAAAATATGGTTGCAAGAATTGAGACATGTGATTGTAATAGTATTCATCAAGATGTCATTGATACAGTAAAAGACCATATGTTATCTGATAAAAAAATAGAAGCATTAGCAAATTTTTATAAAATATTTAGTGATAATACAAAAATAAAAATATTATGGGCATTAGATGTTCATGAAATGTGTGTATGTGATTTAGCAGTGTTAACTAATATGACAAAATCAGCAATTTCACATCAACTAAGAGCATTAAAAGAAGCAAATTTAGTAAAATATAGAAGAGATGGTAAAAATGTATATTATTCATTATCAGATACTTGTACGCGTCATATTATAGAAAATGGTATTTTACACACGATTAATAAGGAATAAGACAGAAAGCATACTTTAAGAAAATGAGAAATTGAAAAGTATAGATAAAAAAGGAAGGGATGAAAGTTTATGAAAAAGAATTATATCTTAGAAGATTTAGATTGTGCAAATTGTGCAGCAAAAATAGAAGAAGGTGTGAAAAAGATTGAAGGTGTTACAGAATGTTCTGTAAGTTTTGTAACAGAAAAAATGATTGTAGAAATTGAAGATGGAAAAGAGAAAGAAGTAGAAAAAGAAATAAAAAAAGTAGTTAGAAAAATTGAGCCTGATACAACATTAAGAGAAGCATAGAAAAGAGGTGACAAAATACATGAAAAAGAGATTAAGAAAAATTATTATAGCAGCTATCATTTTTCTAATAGCTGTTTTCATAGAAAAAATAAATTTTGTTAATATTGATGAAAATATGATATTTATCATACAAATTGTATTATATGTATTAAGTTACTTAATTGTTGGATTTGAAGTTGTCAAAAAAGCAGTTGTGAATATTTTTCATGGAGAGTTTTTTGATGAAAATTTCTTGATGAGTATTGCTACCATTGGTGCTTTTGTGATTAAAGAATTTCCAGAAGCAGTTGCAGTTATGCTATTCTATCAAGTAGGAGAATATTTCCAAAGTTATGCAGTAAAAAAATCTAGAAAATCTATTGCCAATTTAATGGATATCAGACCAGATTATGCAAATTTAAAAGTAAATGGAAATATAGAAAAGAAATCTCCTGAAGAAGTAAACATAGGTGATATCATTGTTGTAAAACCAGGAGAAAAGGTTCCATTAGATGGTATTGTAACAGATGGAAAATCTATGTTAGATACCTCAGCATTAACAGGGGAATCTGTTCCAAGAGAAGTAAAAGCAAATGATAATATATTAAGTGGATGTATTAATTTGAATGGTGTACTAGAAATTAGAGTAGAAAAAGAATTTGGTGAATCAACTGTAAGTAAGATATTAGATTTGGTTGAAAATGCGACAAATAAAAAAGCAAAAACAGAAAATTTTATTACAAAATTTTCAAAATATTACACACCTATTGTTGTATTTTTAGCTTTAATCATAGCATTTATACCACCAATGATAACCCAAACAGATATATTAGATTGGGTATATAGAGCACTTACATTTCTAGTGGTATCATGTCCATGTGCTTTAGTTATTTCTGTTCCACTTAGTTTCTTTAGTGGGATTGGAGCAGCATCTAAAAAAGGAATATTAGTAAAAGGAAGCAATTATTTAGAGCTATTATCTAAAACGGAAATTGCTGTATTTGACAAAACAGGAACTTTAACAGAAGGTGTTTTTGATGTACAAAAAGTTATGAATGAAAATGGAGTAGATAAAAACGAATTACTAGAATTGGCAGCATATTGTGAAAGTTATTCAAATCATCCGATATCAATGTCTATCCAAAGAGCATATGGAAAAGAAATTGACAAAAACAGAATTATGAATAGTGAAGAAGTAGCAGGAAAAGGAATGATAAGTACAATTGATGGAAAAGAAGTCGCTTGTGGAAATACAAAATTAATGGAAATATTAAATATAGAAAATATAAAACAAGTAGACGAAATGGGAACTGTAGTTTATGTAGCAATTAATAAACAATATGTAGGATATATTTTAATCAGTGATAAAATAAAAGAAGATTCTAAAAAAGCAATTCAAGATTTGAAAAAAGCAGGTGTTAAAAAGACAGTTATGCTAACAGGAGATAATAAAGATGTAGCAGAAAAAGTAAATCAAGAACTAAAATTAGATATGGTATATAGTGAATTGCTTCCAGTAGATAAAGTTAATAAAGTAGAAGAATTATTGAAAAATAAAAATGAAGAAGCCAAATTAGCATTTATTGGTGATGGAATTAATGATGCACCAGTATTGGCAAGAGCAGATATAGGAATTGCTATGGGAGCTTTGGGTTCAGATGCGGCAATTGAGGCAGCAGATGTTGTTATTATGACAGATGAACCATCCAAAATAGCAATTGCTATGAAAATTTCAAGAAAAACTTTGAAAATTGTGTATCAAAATATTAGTTTTGCATTAATTGTAAAAATCGGTGTTTTAATATTAAGCGCTTTTGGATTAGCTTCAATGTGGGCAGCCGTATTTGCCGATGTAGGTGTAACTGTTCTAGCAGTTCTAAATTCATTTAGAGCATTGAAATAATATAAAATGAGGATGATTTTATAGAAAATAAGAAAACAAAAAATCCACATAAAATCAACTTTTCCTATACAATAGACAGAACAACCTATTATGAATTATAAAGATATTTCGGTTCAATACAAGCTCTAAGAAAATCTAAAAATCGATTACTGAGCCTCTCCAATGGAATTGCTCCCTCAGTAATCGATTTTAATATTTTCTAAGAACTTTCCAATCACATTCAATATCTTTATAATTCATAATAGGTTGTTCTGTTTTATATTAGAAATTTTTATTATTCTTTTATTTCACAATTTTAATGAAATTATATTCATATCCTGAAACAGAAGTATTATCATATTTATATCCTTTATAAATACCACCATCTTCTCCACTTAAATCTACGTTAAGTCTTACAGGACAAATGAATTCTTCATTTAGATTATTCACAATATGAATTGTAAGATTTAGAGTATAATTGATATCATTTAAATTAATACCAGCTTCTTGTAATACTTTTCCATTAAAAGAAATAGTATTAGAATCAGAAGAAGCAGCATAATTTGTGATAATATCTTGATTCATATATTCTAAAGTAATTGGGTTTGAACAATCTGCATAAAAAGTTGGTGCTTCATAATCAGTATTATTGTTTTCATCATTTGTATTAACAATATTAAATTCTATTTTATCCCCATCTAATTCGTCAATTTCTTTGTATTTTGCAAAGTCTAAGGCACTTTTATAATTTACATATTGACGACCTTTGTCAGAATTAGTAGTTACACTAATATTGTCAATATATAATTCTTTTATTGTATTTTCATTTGTAAGGTCATAGACAGTACTTGTATTATCTATCGTTATAGCTATATCACTATATTGCAAAATACTTAAATCTTGTAGAGATTCATTTTCACTTTTATCAATTGCGTTGGCACTACTATAGATAAGTATTTTTTGAATCTTAAATATAGGGTTTTCATTTTGTTCAGCAATTTTTTCAACCTGAGTTGAAAATTCATCTTTTGCATATGAAGTTTTAAAAATTAAATCATAATACAAAAATGTTAATACACATAATATTAATATTAAAATTGTAAAAACAATTTTATGATTTTTAATTTTAATTTTTTTCATAATGACTCCTTTTAGCTAAGTCTATTATATAACATTTCCATGTAAGAATATACTTTTGTATGCCAATCTGGATCACTTGCATATCTTTGGTTAACACCTTCTAAAGTAGGTCCATTATAATACCAAGCACTTGCTGTTTCTCCATCATAGATTTTTGTTCCAGCAGGGTTTAGATAATATTTAACTAATGATTTGGTTACTGTTTCAATACCATCTGCAAATGAAGTAAATTCAAAAGAGGATTCATAAGGTGTTTCATCATAAGAACCGTAACCAAATAAGTTATTTTTATCATCAGCAATTTGTGATGTACCCCATGCACTTTCATGGATAGCAATTGAAGCTATGAAAATACCATTTACATTGTACTTCTTGTCCATGTTATAAAAGACTTCTGCATTTTCTTCAAAAATTCCATTTGTATCATTTGGTAAGTCTTTAAAGATTTTTTGATAATCTTTTAAAGTTAGACCAGTAGATTTATTTAATTCCATTTCTATATTAACATTGATTAAAATTCTTTGAATTCTATTTTTCTCTATGATACTTGGTGTTTTTGCAGGTGATGTTAATACATCTGTTGGTAAATATCCTTCAATACTATCAAAAGATACTTTACACCAATCTTCATTTGGTAATTCAAGAAGTTTTACATCTATATATTTTTTGATGTTAGCAACTTCTTCAGAATCTTGGGATGCTTCTTTTCTTAAGGTTGCATCTTTATTTAAATAAACGGTATCACCAATATGTATATTTAAATCTGCTAAGAAATCTGAAGTTCCTATATCTAAAATTTCAGGTGTTGGTTCTTCAATGGTTTCTTTTGCTAAAATAATTTCTTCTATAAATTCTCCATTTTCATAAGTCTTTACTAAAGAAACATTTTCTTTTCCCATAATACCTTCTTGAAGAACAACTTGTTCTCCTCTTGGAAGTGTTGGATTTTGTTGTGTTTGAATTTCATATTCGATCTCTCTTTCCTCAGAAACTTGTTCTTTTACTTTTTCAAAACTTGAGTTCTCGGAAATGATTTTTTGCATATTTAAGGCTCTTCTGTTGATTTCAAAATTAGTAGGAATAGATGCTGTTTCTACAACTTCCTCAGAATCTTTAGAAGTATCTCCTGTTTCAACTGAAAATACATTCATTGGAAATACTGCAATAATTACTAAAACTAAAACAACAAGAACAATTAATAAATTTGAAAGTTTTATCCCTTTTTTATTATCAAAAGAAACATTAGTACTTTCAATAAAAGAAACTTTAGTTTTAGGCTTAACTGACTTAGAAGTCTTAGTAGGATTTGTATGTTCAACTTGTTTCTTTGTCTTATTTTCTGAATTAGATATTGAGGCTGTATGTATATTAGCTTTTTGTTTTGTTCTTGTTTTTGATTTCGTTTTCGTTGTCTCTGAATATCGAATTTCTTGTAACTCTTTAAAAACATCAGACAAATTTCTATTATCTGGTTTGTTGTTCATAGAGTTATTTTTATCATTTGACATCTTGATTTCCTCACTTTCATAAAATTCTACACCCCTATTATACAACAACAAAATGAACTTGTCTACAAAAAAAAGCAAAAAAGAGCAAAGTAGAAAAAATTTCTAAAAATAAATGAATATATCCTTAATTTGCTTGCAAAATCTATAAAATAGTATATAATAGAGACGTAAAGAAAGAGAAGGTAGAAGAATATTTAAAGATAGATTTGACTTAGGAAGGAAAGCGAGCAAGCATGAATATAGAAGGAATTGAAAAAGAAATAGGATATACATTTCAAAATAAAGAATTACTAAAAACAGCATTAACACACACATCTTATGCTTATGAAAAGCATGTCAAGAGTAATGAAAAATTAGAATTTTTAGGAGATAGTATATTAGAATTTTTATCAAGTAGATATTTATACACGCATTATATAAACTTGAGAGAAGGAGAAATGACAAAGGTTAGGGCAACAGTGGTATGTGAAAGAAGTTTATATAAGGTAGCAATGAAACATCATTTTGGAGATTATTTGTTATTAGGAAAATCAGAAAAATTAAGTGGAGGAAATAAAAGACCAGCGATATTAGCAGATAGTGTTGAAGCAGTGATAGCTGCTATGTATTTAGATGGTGGATTAGATCCAGTAAATACGTTTATAATTGATAATTTAAAAGAAGAAATTGAACAAGCAAGTAAACATGTAGGAGATAAAGACTATAAAACCGTATTGCAAGAAAAATTACAAGAAGCAGGAGATGTGAAAATAGAATATGAAATTATAAAAGAAAGTGGACCAGACCATGATAAAAGTTTTGAAGCACAAGTCAAATTTAATGGAAAAGTTTTGGCAAAAGGTTCAGGAAAAAGTAAAAAAGGTGCTGAAATGCAAGCTGCGAAAAAAGCTTTAGAAAATTTAAAATAGAAAAGAGGTAAATCTATGAAACATCAATATATCATACCGATATTTGTACCACATTTAGGATGTCCTAATGATTGCATTTTTTGTAATCAAAAATCTATCAGTGGCCAAAAAAAGAATATGACAAAGGAAGAAGTAAAAAAAATAATAGATGATTACCTAGTAAATATAAAAGATAAAGAAGCACAAATTGAAATTGCCTTTTTTGGAGGAAGTTTTACAGCAATAGAAGAAAATTTACAAAATGAATTATTAGAACTAGCATATGGATATGTAAAAAATGGAAGAGCCGAAAGTATAAGAATATCTACGAGACCAGACTGTATTAACAAAGAGATTTTAAAAAGATTAAAAAAATATAAAGTAAAAACAATTGAATTAGGTGTACAATCTTCAAATGATTATATCTTAAAAAGAGCTAATAGAGGACATACATTTCAAGATGTAAAAAAAGCATCAAGATTAATCCGATTTTATGGCTTCAAATTAGGACATCAAATGATGGTGGGATTACCAGAAAGTACAAGAATTGATGAAATTAATACAGCAAAAGCACTAATAAAATTAAAACCTAAAATGGTCAGAATTTATCCAGTATTAGTCGTAAAAAATACAAAACTAGAAAAAGAATATACAGAAGGTATTTATGAACCATTACCATTACCACAAGCAATTGAAACTTGTAAGGAATTGGTTAGAATGTTTGCAGATAAAAAAATTGATATTATTAGAGTGGGATTGCAAAATACAGATGAAATTGCAGATCCTGGTAAAGAAAAAAGCGAAGTTGTAGCAGGACCATATCATCCAGCATTCAGACAATTGGTGGAATCAGCTATGTGGTATGATGCCATTGTTGGAAAAATTAAAAAATTAAATGTAAAAGTAAAAGAAGTAGAAGTGAAAGTAAATCCAATTGATGCTAATAATGTAATTGGACACAAAAAAGAAAATGTTAAAAAATTAAAAGAATATTATGATGTGGATTTAGTTTTAAAACAAGATGAATCAATTAAACAAGGAAAGTCTAAAATTGAAGTAACCAAAACATTTAAAGATTTTGCTTATGAAGAAAGAGAAGAAGAGAAAAAAGAAGTAAGCAAAAAATAAAGAGAGAACAAAAGGAATATGAAATAGAATAAAATCACCTGAAATTACCAATACTAGTAATAAAGGTGATTTTTATTATGAACTTAAAAGAAAAAATACTGATAAAAAGATTTATTTTAGAAATATTAGGAACAATTTTAGGTGCATTTATCATTGCAGTAGCTGTATCATTATTCTTATTGCCAAACAAATTATCCTCTGGAGGAGTAGCTGGAATTGCAACAATCACTTACTATTTGTTTCATATGCCAATGGGAATTAGTATGTTAATCATAAATGTCCCATTATTTTTCATGTCTATATTAAAAATTGGAAAAAAATTTTTCATAGAGTCAATTATAGGAACAATTAGTTTATCCATGTTTATTGATATATTAGATAAAGTCACACCTCTAACAGAAGATAAATTTTTAGCATGTATCTATGGTGGGATTTTAATGGGAGTAGGTACAGCGATTATTTTAAAATGTAACAGTTCAACTGGAGGAACAGACCTATTTAGTTATATAGCTAAAATTTATAAACCAACTATGAAAGTAGGGGAAATCATCTTTCTAATTGATATTGTAATTGTTGCCCTGAACATGATTTTTTTAAGAGAAATAGAAATTGGATTATATTCAGCAATTGCGATTTATTTAATGGGAAAAATTATTGATATTTTATTTGAAGGAATTTATTTTACAAAGCTTATTTATATTGTTTCTGATAAATCAGAAGAAATAGCAAAAGAAATTGGAAAGACAATAGGAAGAGGGACAACAGGAATTTATGGAAAAGGGATGTATACCAATACGGATAAATTAATTTTAATGTGTGCAGTTACTAGAAAAGATGTAGGAAATACGATACAAATCATAAGAAAAATAGATAAAAGAAGTTTTGTCATTATTACAAATTCAAGAGAAGTATTAGGGTTAGGATTTAAGAATGAATAAAAGGGAAAAATGAGTCTGTTACCGAAATCCTTTGAGTTTGTAATGTTGAGCAATTTGTGATATAATAGCATTATAAAAAGCAAAGAAAGGGATCCACTAAGAATCTAGTGGACAAGGTACAAAAAAATGAAAAACTACAGTGCTTGGCCGACCGAGCGACTTCAGAAAGAAGAAAAAGATCTCAGACTGGATGGGTATGATGAATACCCAGATATTTGCAAAGCTGATAAAAGTGACAATTTGCAAATGATCAGAAGAATGAGAGAAGGACATGCAGAGTGGCTAGCAGTCTGCAGTGAATTACAAGCTCGAAAAAACAGGGAAACTTAATCTAAGTTTCCCTGTTTTATATAGAGTAATTTTTTTTAATATGATATAATAAAAAAAATTAGAAACAGAAAGGTGAAAAATGAAAGAACAGCAATATATATTAAAAGAACCAAAGACATTTGATTTAAAAGATATATTTGAATGTGGACAATGTTTTCGTTGGAATGAACAAGAAGATGGTAGTTATACAGGTATATGGAAAGAAAATATTGTCAATATTAAAAAAGATGGACAAGATTATGTGTTTTCTGGTATGTGTAAAAATGGAAATTTAAAAGAGGAAATATATCATTATTTTGATTTAGCTAGAAACTATGAACAAATAAAAAAAGAATTATCAAAAAAAGATGAATATATGAGAACAAGTATTGCATATGGTAAAGGAATCAGAATTTTAAATCAAGATCTATGGGAAACTATTATATCATTTACCATATCTGCCAATAATAATATACCAAGAATAAAAGGAATTATTGAAAGATTATCAAAAGCATATGGAAAAGAGATAGAATGGAAAGGAAAAAAATATTATACATTTCCAACACCAGAAGAACTAAAAGATGTTACAGTAAAAGAATATAGGGATTTAGGATTAGGATTTAGAGATGTAAGGTTATATGAAACTACAAAAATGATACTAGAAAGAAAGCTAGATTTACAAGAATTAGAGAAAAATCCAAATACAATAGAAGTAAGAGAAAAATTATTGACACTTTCAGGAGTAGGACCAAAAGTGGCAGATTGTATATTATTATTTTCTGACTTAAAACGATTAGAAGTATTTCCAATAGATGTATGGGTAAGAAGAGTCATGAATGATTTATATATCCAAAATGAAGATGAGGCAAAAGTAAGTAAAAAACAAATTGAAAAAATTGCAAAAAATAAATTTGGGAATTTAGCAGGTTTAGCACAACAATATTTGTTTTATTGGAGAAGAGAAGCATAAAATTAATGTCGCATAGAAAAACGAACTCTATGCGACAAAATGTCCCATAGAAAAACGAACCCAATGGGAGATTTTGAACAAAAGAATATTGTAAAATAAAACCATGTATGATAGAATCTGAAACGAGGAGGGAAAAATGATTTATACAATAACATTTAATCCTGCATTAGATTATATTACACAAGTTAAAAATTTTAAAATTGGTGAAATAAATAGAACAAAAACGGAAACAATATTACCAGGTGGAAAAGGACTAAATGTTTCTATTGTTTTAAAAAACTTAGGAATTGAAAATACAGCACTTGGTTTTGTGGCAGGTTTTACTGGAGAAGAGTTAATACGTAAAATAGAGTCACAAGGTGTAAAAACAGATTTTGTTAAAGTAGAAAAAGGGATAACAAGAATAAATATTAAAATAAGTTCTATGAATGAAAATATGATAGAAGAAACAGCTTTAAATGGAATGGGACCACAGATTACGAATGATGATACGAAAACATTAATGGAGAAAATACAAAATATGACAGCTGAGGATATTGTTATTTTATCAGGAAGTATACCTCAAAATATAAGTACAGATATATATGATAAAATATGTAAATCACTTAGTGAAAAAGAAATTACTTTTATAGTAGATTCCACACAAGAATTACTAATGAGTGTATTAAAGTATAACCCTTTTTTAATAAAACCAAATAAAGAAGAACTAGAAGAAACACTAAATTGTAAAATTTCAACAAAAGAAGATATAGTCAATGCGGCTAAAGAGCTAAAAAAAATGGGAGCACAAAATGTTTTAGTATCTTTAGGAAATGATGGAGCATTATTGCTAACAGAAGAGAACGAGACATATTATTCAAAAGCGCCTAAAGGAGAAGTGGTAAATACTGTTGGATCAGGAGATTCCATGGTAGCTGGATTTATAGCAGGATATTATCAAACACAAGATTACGAATATGCATTGAAGACAGGGGTTGCAGCAGGAAGTGCAAGTGCATTTTCTATACGACTTGCAACGAAAGAGGATGTCAATATACTTTTAAAACAATTATAAATACAAAAGAAAGGAGTAGAGTAATGAAAATTACAGATTTACTTAGTGAAAAAGCCATTAATCTACAGGGAAAAGCAAATAGTAAAGAAGAAGCAATTATTCAATTAGTAGACTTAATGGTAGAAAACGAAAATATTAACAATAAGGAGGCTTATAAACAAGCCGTATTAAAAAGAGAAGAAGAAGGAACAACAGGAATTGGTGAAGGAATTGCTATTCCTCACGGAAAAACAGATGCGGTAGAAAAACCAGGATTGGCTGCTATGATAATTCCAGATGGAGTAGATTTTAAATCATTAGATGGAAGTCCAGCTAAATTACTATTTTTAATTGCAGCACCAAATACAAAGGATAATGTACATTTGGATGTTTTGAGTAGATTATCTACACTATTAATGGATACAGAATTTAGAGAAGCATTATATAATGCAAAATCACCAAGAGAATTTTTGGAATGTATAGATAAAGCTGAAAGTGAAAAGCTAGGAGAAGAAAAAAAATCAAATAATCAATATGAAATTTTAGCAATTACGAGTTGTCCAACAGGAATTGCACATACCTATATGGCAGCAGAAGCTTTAGAGCAAATGGGGGAGCAATTAGGACATAAAGTGAAAGTAGAGACCCATGGATCATCAGGCGTGAAAAATAAATTCACAAAAGAAGAAATAAATAATGCAAAAGGAATCATTATTGCTTCAGATACGAAAATTGATTTATCAAGATTTGATGGTAAAAAATTGATAAAAGCAAAAGTAGCAGATGGAATTAATAAACCAAAAGAATTAATTGAAAATGTACTATCCTCAAACGCAAAAATATATCATTCAGATTCTAAAAATAAATCTGAAGAAAATAATGATGAAGAAAAAGAAAAAATAGGAACAAAAATATATAAACACTTAATGAATGGTGTTACACATATGTTACCATTCGTTGTAGGTGGAGGAATTTTAATAGCAATTGCATTTCTATTGGATGATTATTCAATAAACCCTTCAAATTTTGGTATGAATACACCTATTGCAGCCTTCTTTAAAACAATAGGAAATGCAGCATTTAATGTTATGTTATATATACTAGCAGGTTATATTGCTATGAGTATCGCAGATAGGCCAGGTTTGGCAGTCGGATTTGTTGGAGGAATTTTGGCAGTACAAGGAACAACATTTGAATCATTAACAAATGGTGATATCACTCTAGTTAGTTCAGGATTTTTGGGAGCATTAATTGCAGGTTTTGTTGGAGGCTATATTGTTCTAGGTTTGAAAAAATTATGTAGTTATTTACCAGACAGTATAGAAGGGATTAAAACAATTCTTTTATACCCTGTATTTGGAATATTGCTTATGGGGACATTTATGTTATTAATTAATCCTTATGTAGCGGCAATCAATACAGGAATTAATGATTATTTAGCTTCAATGAGTAATGCAAATAAAATTATATTGGGAGCAATATTAGGCGGAATGATGGCTGTGGATTTAGGAGGTCCTATTAATAAGGCAGCATATACATTTGGAACAGGAATGTTAGCATCAGGACAATATGAAATTATGGCAGCTGTTATGGCTGGAGGAATGGTTCCACCACTTGCAATTGCATTCTTAGCAACAGCATTCCCAAGAAAAATTCCTAAAAAAGATAAACAAGCAGCATATGTAAATTATATTATGGGGTTATCTTTTATATCAGAAGGAGCAATTCCTTTTGCATCAGCCGATCCATTAAGAACAATTCCATCATTTGTTATAGGATCAGCAATTACAGGAGCACTTTCAATGTGGTTTAGTTGTACATTAATGGCACCACATGGAGGAATATTTGTAATAGCAACAATTGGACATCCACTAAAATATTTATTAGCAATTGCAGTAGGAGCAATCGTTTCTACATTAATTATGGCAAAATTAAAAAAGAATTTGCCTGAATATGAAAAACAAGCATAGAAAACAACACAAATAAGGAGGAAATTATGGTAAAAAACACAATCATATTAAAAAATGAAACAGGATTACATGCAAGACCAGCAGGTGAATTGGCAAAACTTGCGGCGTCATTTCAAAGTACAATAAAATTAAATGTTAATGGTAAAACAATTGATGCAAAGTCTATTTTAGGAATTATGGCGGCAGGAATCAAATATAGTACAGAAATTGAAATAGAATGTGATGGGGAAGATGAAGAAAGAGCTTTATCAGAAATCATAAAAGGTTTTGAAAATAATTTTGGTGAAGAACAAAAATAATAAGATTCTAATTACAGTTTAGTATTTCATTCTGGAGGGAATATATATTATATTTTTCGCTATCCCAACACTTTACATATTCTAACTAAATCAGCTCCCACGGGACTGTCGCTGATTTAATAAGAATATGTAATGTGTCGGTCCCCACGAAACTCGCTTAAAATATAATATATATTCCCTCCAGAATTGAAAATCTAAACTGTAAAAATTAAAGGTTTATAGGTTTATCCATAAAATCTAAATACATATATAAGGAATGGTACAGATGCTAAAAGGAAAAGGAGTTTCAAAAGGTATAGGATTTGGAAATATAATTGTTTTAAAAAAAGTAGAAAGAAAAATAGAAAAAAAAACAATAGAAAGTGAACAAGTTGAACATGAAGTAGAAAGACTTCATGAAGCATTAAATCAAGTTATCAATGAAACAGAAATACAAATGAAACATATTACTGGAACAGAAGCAGATATCATGCAAGCATATTTAATGATTATGCAAGATCCTTCATTAATTTCAGAAACAGAAAATGCTATTAAAAATTCAAACTATAATGCAGAATATGCTGTAGAAGTTGGATTTAATACAGTGATACAGATTTTTGAAAATATGGATGATGAATATATGGCTTCAAGATCTAGAGATATTCTAGATATAAAGAATAGAGTATTAGGAAAATTACTAAAGGAAGAAAGTATAGATCTAAGTAATTTAAAAGAAAATACAATTATTGTAGCAACAGAATTAACGACTTCTGAAACTGCAAAACTAGATTTTAAAAACGTATCAGGGATTATTACAGAGCTTGGAGGAGAAAATTCACATACTTCTATTATGGCAAGAACACATACAATTCCGGCAATTACCAAAGTAGAAGAAGCTACCCAAATATTTAAAGATGGTGATAGTGTTGCTATTAATGGTGCATCTGGAGAAATTTATGTGAATCCAACTGAAGAAGAAAAACAAAAATTATTGGATTTAGAAAAAGAGTTGGAACAAGAAAAATCAGAGTTAGATAAATACAGAAATAAAGAGAGTGTTACAAAAGATGGAACAAAAGTAAAATTATATGCAAATATTGGACTACCAGCAGATGCTGAAATAGCAGTAAATAATACTGCAGAAGGTGTTGGATTATTAAGAAGTGAATTTTTATATATGGATAGTGACACAATGCCAACAGAAGAGAGTCAATTTGAAGCATATAAAAAAGTAGCGGAAATCATGAAAGATAAAGAAGCGATTATTAGAACATTAGATGTTGGAGGAGATAAGGATTTAAAATATTTAAAATTAGAAAAAGAAGCAAATCCATTTTTAGGATATAGAGCTATCAGATTATGTCTAGATAACCCAAAAATTTTTAAAACACAACTAAGAGCAATACTAAGAGCTAGTGCATTTGGAAAATTGGCTATCATGTTTCCAATGATATCTTCTATAGAAGAATTAAGATCTGCTAAAGATGTGTTAGAAGTATGTAAACAAGAATTAGATAATGAAAATATATTATATGACAAAAACATTCAAGTAGGAATTATGATTGAAATTCCATCAGCAGCCTTAATAGCAGATAAATTAGCTCAAGAATGTGATTTCTTCAGTATAGGAACAAATGATTTAATTCAATATACAGTAGCAGTAGAAAGAGGAAATGAAAAGATTTCTAAGTTATACACAAAATATCATCCAGCAGTTATCAAATTAATCAAAAAAGCAATTGATGGTGCACATTCAGCAAACATCATTTGTGGAATGTGTGGAGAAGCAGCAGGAGATTCAACTTTTATACCACTTTTAGTCGGATTAGGATTAGATGAATTTTCAATGAACTCAAACAATATATTAAGAGCCAGAAGAACGATTAATAATTTAGATAAAGAAACTTGTGTAAAACTTAGTGAAGAAATTTTACAAATGGCATCTGCAGAAGAAGTAGAAAATAAATTAAAAGCGTTTGTTAATAATTAAAATAGCAAGAAAAATCTTGCTATTTTTTTTATTGTATTATAAAATTTACAAAAGAAATGTCGCATAGAAAAACGAACTCAATGCGACAAAAAGGAGATTTTTATGGGCTTAAGAATTATTTATGGAAAAACAGGAACAGGGAAAAGTAGTTTGTGTTTTTCAGAAATTGCGAACTTAATAGAAAAAGAAGAAAATATATATTACATTACTCCAGAACAGTTTTCATTTACAGCAGAGAAAAATTTGATGGGATTTTTAAATGAGAAAGCAGTTATGAATGCAGAGGTTATTACATTTAGTAGAATGGCCAATAGGGTTCTGAATGAAATTGGAGGAAGAAATAAAACCAATTTATCAAAATGCGGAAAAGCAATGCTTATATATTCAATCCTATCAAAACAGCAAAATGATTTTCAATTTTTAGGGAAAAGTGATGAAAATATAGAGATTGGAATTCAAAGTATTACAGAATTAAAGAAACATGGAATTACATTAGAGATATTAGATAAAGAAATTGAAAATCTAGAAGATAAATATTTAAAGACAAAGTTAGAAGATATTCGATTGATTTATCAAAACTATGAAGATCAAATTTCACAAAATTATATTGAAGAAACAGATTTATTAGATTTCTTGGCAAAAAATATAGAAAATTTAGATTGGATAAAAAATAGTATTATCTATATAGATGAATTTTCAGGTTATACAGCACAAGAATATGAAGTGATAAAACGATTTATTCAATATGCAAAACAAGTGAATATCACAATATGTATTGATAATTTAGAAATGGAAACAAATCCAGATATAGATGTGTTTTATTCTAATAAACAAACATTAAAAAAGCTAGTTAGAATGATTGATGAAAATCATTTTAAACTAGAAGAACCTGTTAATTTAGAAAATCAATATCGATTAAAAAATGAAGAATTACGAGTCTTGAGTCAAAATTTATTAAGTACAAAATCCACAAAATATGCAAAAAATGTGGAAAATGTACATCTATATTTAGCAAAAAACCGATATTCAGAAATTGAAAATGTAGCAAAAACCATTTGTAAAATGGTAAGAGAGAAAAATTTAAGATATAAAGATATAGCCATTATTACTAAAAATATAGATATGTATTCTTCATTAGTAAGAAGTATTTTTGCAAAATATGATATACCTGTATTTATTGATGAAAAAAGAGACTTAAATCAGAATATCATTGTGCAATATGTACTTTCTATATTTGAAATCTTTACAAATCATTATACAAATGAAACCATGTTTAATTATATCAAATTAGGTTTTTTAGATGTAGAAGAGGACGAAATTTTTAGATTAGAAAATTATTGCACCAAATGGGGAATTAAACGAAATAAATGGAAAGAAGATTTCAAATATGAAATGGAAGACGAAACAAAAAAGCAAGAAATTGAAAGATTAAATGAAATCAGAAAACAAATCATAGAACCATTAGTTGCTTTAAAAAAGAATATAGATAAAGAAAAGACAGCAACAAATATAACGAAACAAATCTATACATTTTTACAAGAGCAGAATATAGAAGAAAAAATTTCTCAAAAAGTAAAAGACTTAGAAGAAAATGGGTTAATTGATTTAGCAAATGAATATGTGGAAAGTTATAACATCATTCTAGAAGTGTTAGATGAAATAGTTTTGGTATTTCAAGAAGATAAGATGACGATGGATACCTACAGCAAAATTTTAAAAATTGGTTTAAAAAATAGTGAATTGGGTAAAATTCCAGCCACACAAGACCAAGTGACTTTAGGAGATGTGGATAGAACGAGAAGTCACAAAGTAGATGTTGTATTTGTCATTGGACTAAATGATGGTGTTTTTCCAAGTGTGAATAAAGATGAAGGATTTTTAAATGATGCAGATAGAGAGCGATTAAAAAATGATGGTATAGAATTAGCGAATGGAACATTAGAAAATCTATATGAAGAAAACTTTAATATATATAAAGTATTGACAACTGCTGAACAAAAAATGTATTTATCTTATGCTTCATCAGATGGAGAAGGAAAAGCTTTAAGACCATCTATCTTAATTCATAAAATTAAGAAGATGTTTCCAAAACTAGAAGAACAAAGTGATGTTATTCATAAAAAATATGAAATTGTAGGTCAAAATATTACCTATGAAGAATTACTAGAAAAATTATATCAATTAAAAAATAAAGAAGATATAGAAAAACTATGGTATGCAGTATATGATTGGTATAAACAAAATCCTAATTGGAATACAAGGTTAAAACAAGATATGGAAGGATTAACTTATACAAATGCACCGAAAAAACTAAAAAAAGAGAATATGGATAAATTATATGGAAATACTTTACATACAAGTATATCTAGATTAGAACAATATAGAAGATGTCCATTTTCCTACTATTTACAATATGGCTTAAAAATAAAACCAAAAGAAGAATTAAAAATTCAAAGCTTTAATACAGGTTCTTTTATGCATGAAATAATTGATGAATTTTTTAAATATGTGCATGAAAACAACTTGAATTTAGCAGAATTAGAAGAAATAGATATTCAAAAAATCGTATCAAAAATCATTGATGAGGATTTAGAATTATCAAAAAATTATATTTTTAAAGCAACTGTAAAATACAAAATATTAGTTAGAAGACTAAAAAAAATTGTTAGTAAAGCACTAAAATATATTATTCAAACATTAATCTATAGTGATTTTGCTATCAAAGGAACAGAGGTAGAATTTGATAAAAAAGGGGAATATAAACCAATTCTATTAGAATTAGAAGATGGAAAAAGAATTGAAATTACTGGTAAGATTGATAGAATTGACATTGCAAAAGAAGAAGATGGAAATTATTTAAGAATTATTGATTACAAATCTTCAAGCAAAAATATTGATTTAAATGAAGTATATGCAGGTTTGCAAATCCAATTATTAACTTATGCAGATGCTGTATGTAAAGAAGAGGATTTGATTCCAGCAGGGATATTCTATTTTTCACTATTAGAGCAAATGATAAAAGCAGAGAAAAAAATATCAGATGAAGAAATAGAAGAATTAATCAGAAAAAACTTCAAGATGAAAGGATTAATTGTAGCTGATGTAAAAGTTATCAAAATGAATGATAATACTCTCACAACAGGAACTTCTAAAATGGTTCCTGCAGCCATTAGTAAATCTGGAGAAGTGATTGAAAAATGGACAAATGGAGTGAAACAAGAAGAGTTTAGTGTGTTACAAAAATATATTTATCAGACCATAAAAGAAATCGGAAAAGAAATTTTTGCTGGGAAGATTGATTTAAAGCCATATTATAAAGAAGGAAAAACACCATGTGAATATTGCGAATATAAATCCATATGTACCTTTGATCCAAGAAGAAAGGAAAATACATATCAATATATTAACAATTTGACAAAAGATGATATAATAAGAAAAATGAAAAGTGAAATTCAAAAATACAAATAAAAAATATAAAATTAGAAAACAGAAGAGGAAATGTTTATGGTAGAAAAAGAAAAAATACAGATGAGAAAACGAAATATGAAATTATTTCCCATATATAGAATGTTAAGTTGGGATTATCTATTTTTTTATACAACAAGTTTCTTATTTTTAACCCAAATAAAAGGAATTAGCGCATCAGACGTGGTTTTGATAGATTCTTTTTATGCTATATTTGGAATTATTATGCAACTGCCAGCAACATTTATTATTGAATATTTAGGCAGAAAAAAAAGCATGGTGTTAGCAAGTATATGTAACTGTTTATATATGTTGGTAGTTATGTTTAGTAATAATTTATTTAATTTGATTACAGCCGAGATATTATCATCATTAGCATATGGAATCAAAGAAACAGCAGATCCTGCATTATTAAATGAATCTATTCCACCTACGAAAAGTAAAAGTAGGATATTTGCTAAAATTAATCAAAAAGGAATATCAAATTATTACATAATCAATGCTATATCAACAATTTGTGCAGGTATATTTTATGATATCAATCCATATATCCCCATAACATTATCTCTAATAATTAATGTGATAATAACAATGATATCTATTAATTTTATAGAACCACAAGAAAAAAAGAAAAAACATAATATACAGAAATATAATCAAATAAATGAAATAAAGGATTCATTTACATTTATATTAAAATCAGAAAGATTAAAAGCACTAATTTTATTTTCGGCAATAACGGTAGGTGTTATAAGTATTTTAGTAAATTATGAGATTAGTTTATTAGAAGACTTTGATATTTCTGCAAAATATTTGTGTTTGATTTTTGCAATAATGGGAATTATATCAGGAATAACAACGAAAAAACAAGAGCAATATCATAATAGATATAAAAATAAATCTTTGTGTCTATTATTAGGAATGATTGGTATATCAACTTTAATTGCTGGAATTGCAGGTGTAGCAGCTAAAACATATTATGTTTGTATCCTATTGATTATAATTGCATATGTGATACGTTATGCTTGCAAAGGGATTTATTATTCATTAATGGAAAAATATCTAAGAAATTTTGCAAATGAAGAAATTGATACAAAAATATTCACAGCTAAAAACTTTTTAGGAAGTATTTTTAGTGGTATTATGGGAGTAGTTGCTTCATTTTTATTGGATAGAATGAATATTTCTTATTGTATGATTGTGATAGGAGGAATGACAATTTTATTAACCATATTAATGCGTCAATATATGAAAACAAGAGTAGGACTAAAACCAGAAGAATATTCTGATCAGGAAAGAAAATATGATGAATTGAATAAAATATAAGAATGAAATATATAGAGGTGATAAAATGAAAGATTTGTCAAATAAGAATATCATACATATAAAAGATGATAAAATAGAATATTTGCAATTTAAAAAATTATTAAAGTATAAAGATGTCATAAATCATGCATTTGCTTTAGGATTAGATGTGGGATTTAAAACGACATTACCCAATCAGAAGATAACATCACCAGAAAGAATGGAGTTAGCAAGACAATCATATAAAAAACTATGTAATAGTATTGGAAGCAGTGATGCACATATTGTGCAGGCTAATCAAAATCATACAGATATCATTAAAATTGTGCAAACAAAGATAAATACAGATGAACCAGATTTTAGTCTAACAGAGGAAGGAATAGAAGATGGACTGATAACAAATAAAAAAAATTTAGCATTAGCAACAACCAATGCTGACTGTATTTTACTATTATTTTTTGATCCAGTGAAGCGTGTTATTGCCAACACACATTCTGGTTGGAAAGGAACTTTACAAAGAATTTCTATAAAAACAGTTCAAAAAATGATAAAAGAATTTGGTAGTCATCCTCAAGATATCATATGCTGTATTTGTCCAAGTATTAGAAAATGCCATTTTGAAGTAGAGAAAGATGTTAAAGATATGTTTCAAAATGAATTTTATGATTTAGAAAATGCTAAATTTATAGATATAGAAGAAAATCAAGAAAAAATCATTCAGGTAACAGATTTTATAGAAGAAAAAATAGAGAATACAAAGTGGAATATAGATACTGTTTTAATCAATAAGATTCTTCTTCAAAAAGAAGGATTAAAGCCAGAAAATATTATTGATTCAGGTATTTGTAGTGTTTGCCATTCAGATATCATACATTCTTATCGAATGGAAAAGAAAGAATATAACACAGAAACAGCGATGATAGAATTAAAATAATAAATAAAGGATGTAAGGAAAATGTTTAAAACATGGGAAGAATTAGAAGAATCTATTAAAAGTTGTAATAAATGTAAATTATGTAAGACAAGGCAAAATATTGTATTTGGAACCGGAAATAGACATGCAAAGTTAATGTTTATAGGAGAAGGACCTGGAGCAGACGAGGATAGATTAGGAGAACCATTTGTAGGAAGAGCTGGAAAATTAATGAATTTAGCATTTGAAACTTTGGGGATTGATAGAAAAGAAGTATATATTGCCAATGTTGTAAAATGTAGGCCTCCAGGAAATAGAAATCCAGAAGAGGATGAAGCAGTAGCTTGTTTAGATTATTTAAGAAATCAAGTAATACTTGTACAACCAGAAATTATTGTTTTATTAGGAAGTGTGGCTTTAAAAAATATTCTGGGAAAGGAATATGGTATCACAGCTTCTAGAGGAAAATGGGTAGAAAAGAAAGGGATAAAATATATGCCAACTTGGCATCCAGCAGCATTATTAAGAGATGAAACAAAAAAAATCGATTTTATAAAAGATTTACAAAAAGTAGTAGAAGAATTATTTACTGAACCATAATTAATTTTAATAGTATTGATATTAATTTATATATCCACTGTTTCTTATATTTATTTTTTAAAACTATTAATTAGTAACAATTTGGTATACTATTAAGTCATTTTTATTGACTAAAAGTTATAAACAATGTAAAATATTTTATAGAATCAGTAAAAAAAGAATTGATAATTTCAATTCTTTTTTTTAAAAGTATATAAAATGATAAGAGAAAAGAGGCGTCAAAAGTGATAAAAGGAGTAGAAGAAAAAGTAAATTATTGTTTAAATTGTAAAGTAAAACCATGTTCCTTAAAAGGTTGTCCATTAAATAATCATATACCAGATTTTATACAAGCTTTAAAGAAAGAAGAATATTTAGAAGCCTATAAAATTTTATCAGAGACAACTGTTTTACCAGGTGTATGTGGAAGAATTTGTCCACACGAAAAACAATGTCAAGGTTCTTGCGTAAGAGGAATAAAAGGAGAACCAGTTTCAATAGGAGATTTAGAAGCATATACTTTTGATAAAGCACATGAATTAGGATATCATTTATTAGATTGCTATGAAAAAACAGAAAAGAAAGACAAAAAAGTAGCTGTTTTGGGAGGAGGTCCAGCAGGATTAACTTGTGCAGCCTTTTTAGCAAAAGAAGGAATACAAGTAACAATATATGAAAAATATGATTATTTAGGTGGCTTATTAATGTTTGGAATACCAGATTTTAGACTACCAAAAGAGATTGTAGAAAATACAGTAAAAGACATTCTAGATTTAGGAATAGAAGTAAAATATCATCAAGAACTTGGGAAAGACTTTACATTAAAAGATATAGAAAAGGAATATGATGCTATATTTTTAGGAATTGGTGCCAATTGTTCTTCAAAAATGGAAGTAGAAGGTGAAGACTTAGAAGGTGTTTATGGCGGAAATGAATTACTAGAATATAATTTGCATCCTGACTATAAAGGAAAAAAGGTTATTGTGACAGGTGGTGGAAATGTAGCAATGGATTGTGCTAGAACTATTAACCGATTAGGAGCAAAAGAAGTGACAGTTGTTTATAGAAGAGCAGAAGAGCAAATGCCAGCAGAAAAGAAGGAGATACAAGATGCGAAAAATGAAGGGGTACAATTTGCTTTTCAAAATAATATTGTAAAAATAATAGGAAATGGAAAAGTAGAAAAAGTCGAACTAATAAAAACGAAATTGATTCAAAAAGAAGGAGAGAGCAGATTATCTCCTGTTAATATTGAAAATAGTAATTATCAGGTAGATGTTGATTATATTGTGATGGCATTAGGTTCAAAACCACAAAAATTTGTAAAAGATTTAGGATTAGAATTAAATAAATGGGGTAACATACAAGTAGATGAAGATTATAAAACGTCTAATCCTAAAGTGTATGCAGGTGGAGACTTAGCAGGGATGAAAGGAACTGTTGCATGGGCAGCAAAATCAGGAAGAGAAGCTGCAAAAAATATTATAAAAAATATAGAAAACTAACAAAAAGATACAATTTTCCATTATATCTTTTCACTAATTGGAAAAATTGTATCTTTTATTTTATAGATCATTTTGTTCAGTTTCTGAAGATTTACCTAAAAGAATACGTTTAATAGCTTTAAATAATTTCATAATCTTACTTTCACTTTTTGGTTTAATATTAAGAGCTGTTTCGACACCACCATTTTCTAATATATTATATTTATGTTCTAATTGAGACATTTTTTCAACATAGTAATCATTAAAAAAGGTATATCCTTCAGCAAATCCTAAATAAGCCTTTATATCATATAATTTTTTTCTATAATTTTCTAATTCTTCTAAATTTGTTATATCTTGAAAAGCTTTATCAAAATAACTAGAAATGATTAAATTTTGTGTTCTTAAAAATGTTACTTTAATTTTTTCTTTTAAATCATCAATTTTTTTAACCATATCATCAACTTTTTTATTTCTATTATCAATTTGAGTAATTTTATTATTTAATTTAATAATATCTTCTTCAGCAAATAAAATATCATCAAGAGCATTTTGAATAGCCATAAATGCTTTTTGTGAAGTTAATTCAGAAAATTTTATTTTAAAATTATCATCACTATTTAATGTACTTTTAAATAAAATATCTTCACCTGTAATAAAGGCTAATTGATTGACAAGACAACACTCTAAAGGATAATAGGAAGGGCTTGTTGTTTCGAAACTAATTCCAAAATATTTCACGTAGTCTTTTGGAATACCAATCACTTTTGATGACATTAATTGAACAGCTGCTTCATTTAGTCCTAATCCATAAATCTTAAACTCTGTATAGTCACACAATCCCATTTTTAACAAATAGTTTCGCTTGTCTTTTATTTCCTGAAGATAGTGAATACATTCGTGAATGGCAAATTCTTCCATATCTTCTTCTGGAATATGTTCATTAAAATAAATAGAAGTATTTTTATAATAGTAATTTGCTTCTGCCATTCCTTCAGGCATTTTTGCTTTATACATGTCTAATCTAGATAATTTTATAAATAGCTCATTTTCGTTTAATCCATAAGATGGAAAAGTTTGGCATAATTTAGATGCAATATTTTTAGCAATAGAATTGATTTTTAGTGTATCTAGTTTTTGAGTTACTTCAATTCCATCTTTTTTCAAATCAGATTTGATACTCATACGCATTCTCCTTAGTATATAATCATCTAACCATATTATACTATAAGAAGAGAGGGGGAATATTTCAATATGATTAAATATTCTTTACAGTTTAATGACAATTGTTTATGAAAATAATAAAGACGAAAAAAATTTTAGAAGGAAACAAAGCGAATGTAGAATTTTGTCGAAATGTTTTTATTGACATGATAGTGTTTAGAATATATAATATCAAAAAAGGAAAGGAGGGAAAGAATGAGTAACACAAATAGAGATTTACTTTTAAAAATATATGAAGAATTGCAAGAAACAAAAGATAAAGTAAAAGATATACCAGAAATGAAAAAACAATTAGAAGAGATACCAAAAATCAAAGAAGAAATAATACCTACAATGCAACAAGATATATTGCAAATTAAGGAAATATTAAAAGAGATACCAGAAATTAAACAAGAGTTACGTAATATTAGTGGTTCTGTTGCTAGAATAGAAGTAGAACATGGAGAAAAACTAGTAGCTTTGTTCGATGCATTTAAAGTAAATACAGAAAAAATTGAAGAACAAGATAAAAGGATTACGAAATGTGAAAACATGTTAGAAAAACATGATCATCAAATTTATATTTTAAATTCAAAACTTCAAAACAAAGAAATTCAAAATGCATAAAAGCCTATTAGTGTGCTTTTATAACTAACAGGCTTTTATGAAATATTATTTCATGACAATATTATAAATTTTATTTTTTACATAAATTTCTTTTATAATCGTTTTATTTTCCAATTTATCATTAACAGCTTCATGTACTTTTTCCTTAACACTTTCTTCAGCTTCATCTAAAGAAATGGTAATCGTTGCTTTTAATTTACCATTAAATTGTATAGGTAAAGTAATTTCATCAGCAATTGTTTTTTCTTCATCATATGTAGGCCATTCCATATATGCTAGCATTTCTGTGCCACCTAATACAGTTTGCCAAAGTTCTTCTGTCATATGTGGTGCAAAAGGATTTAGCAATTGCAAAAAGGTTTTAAATTCTGCTTTATTAATTGTTTTTTCTTTATAAAAATCATTTACTAAGGTCATAAAAGTTGAAACAGCTGTATTAAATTTCATTTCTTCAATATCAGTAGATACTTTTTTAATAGCTCTATGCATTTCTTTCTCAAATTTTGGAGAATATGTTTCACCATCTACTAATAAATTTTGAAGATTCCAAACTCTATCTAAGAATTTGGCACAACCTCTAATACTTTCCATTGACCATGGAGCTGTTTGATCAAAAGGTCCCATAAACATTTCATAGACTCTAAATGCATCTGCACCAAATTCATCAACAATATCATCTGGATTAACAACATTACCTTTAGATTTAGACATTTTTTCTCCATTACTTCCAAGAATCATTCCATGAGAAGTACGTTTTTGATATGGCTCTTTTGTTGGGACAACACCAATATCATATAAGAATTTATGCCAAAATCTTGAATATAGTAAGTGAAGTGTTGTGTGTTCCATACCACCATTATACCAATCAACAGGAGACCAGTATTCTAATGATTCTTTTGAAGCCAAAACTTTATCATTATGAGCATCCATATATCTTAGATAATACCAAGAAGAACCAGCCCACTGAGGCATTGTGTCTGTTTCTCTTTTTGCTTTGCTACCACAATGAGGGCAAGTTGTGTTAACCCATTCAGTATGTCTTGCAAGAGGAGATTCGCCATTTTCACTTGGTTCATAATCTTCAACTTCAGGTAGTTTTAAAGGTAATTCTTCTTCTGGGATTGGAACCCAACCACATTTTTCACAATAAACCATAGGGATTGGTTCACCCCAATAACGTTGTCTAGAAAATACCCAATCACGTAATTTATAATTTACTTGTTTTTTACCAATGTGATGATTTTCCAAATATTCAATAACTTTTTTCTTAGCTTCCACAACGGATAGATCATTTAAAAATCCTGAGTTAATCAATATACCAGTTTC
>CASEEU010000084.1 GCA_949287075.1 uncultured Eubacteriales bacterium
AAGCTCAATTGAAAAGTTAAATTACAAAAATGAGAAAATGTTATAAATGCAAGAGAAAATATCATAAAAGTCTTGCATTTTTTCGTAAAATAGTATATCTTATATATGAAATTAATTAATGCAAGTTCACGTGAAAAAGGTTTTGCAGCATTTATTGCAAAACTAAATTTCAAATATATTATTTTGATATTTTACTTGTATTAATTAATTTAAGGTGTTTTGATAACTTTTACTTAGTTATCTTTTTTTATACAATTTTGTTGTAGTGTATATAATCAGTAAGTTCACCTTCGGCAAACATATCAAGCAAATTATAAAGTTGATTTATTAATATCATTTCCTCTTTGATATTCACTTTTTTAGTTAGTCGCCTATAAGCCATCCTCACATAATCATCTAAATAAAGTACTATAAAGTCTTCTTTTTCCTTCATTTCGCATCTCCTTTGTTAATTTTAAATATTGTTTTATTTAATATTACTTCTGTCGGTTTAATGTAATATAAATTAAATGTTTTGAAAAAAATATCTTCTGTAATTGTCTTTTGTAAATAGAATGGTGTGTTGTTACTGTGTTTGTCATCTAAACTTTTTCTAGGTGTGTTATTTATATGATTAATCATTAAATTAATATCATTTTGTGTATAATCGTTTAAAGATATGCCTTTGGGTATAAATCTTCTAATATATTCATGAGCTACTTCAATACTTCCTTTTTGTTGTGAGGCTCTAGGATCACAATAAAACACCTTACTGTCAATAACATCTGGACCGTTGTTTTCAATATCATATGGATTAGAGAATTCACTGCCGTTATCAGTTAATATAATAGGAAAATACCTGTGAAATAATTCCATACCTAGCTTTTGTTTTATTTTTTCGAACACTTCAGTTACACAGTCACTTGTTTTGTGCTTTAATTTAAAAGCTAAAAGTAATTTTGATTTTCTCCATAATAAAGTTAATAAAACATGTTCATTTTGCCCTTTAATACCTTCAACTGTATCCATTTCTACTATTTCCATATTTGGATTATTAGCTATGTATTTTTTGAAATCTTGATAGGTTCTATTAATCCGATGTTTAGTATTTTTTGTTTTAGTAATTTCCTTTTTACTTCTTTTTTTGTATCTAACTTTTCTTGGTAAATCAATATTTTTGACATCAAGATATTGTTTTTCCATATAATTATAAAGAGTTCTAGATTTAACTGGAAATTCATCTTTATGATTTTTACATATCATATAGAACGAGTGACCTTTTTTTATGTCTTCCATAATAATTTTATTCATGGATATAAACTCATCATTAGTTAAATCAATACCAGTTCTAGAAGCAACTAAATTATCCTTATAATCCATATGAGCATTTTCAGCTGAATAAAAGTATCTTAAACGTCTACAAGCTTTTTTCTTAGGGCATGGATTACAAACATAAGGTGGTTTTTCTAGTAATGGGCATTTAGTATTGGTGTTATTTGTAAACTTTATTCCATATCGTTTTAATCTATGTTTTTTTATTTCATATGAAATTGTTTTATTAGATTTACCAATAGCATCAGCAATTTGAGAAAAATTTTTCCCTTCATTTAATAGTTGTTCAATTAAAATTCTTTTAGATAAATTTAGGTGTTTTTGATAACAATTACTTGTTTCCAAATTATCCTCCTTTCACATATACAAGTAAAATATCGAGTATTATTATATAGTAAATAGGCAAAAGTACAAGTCTGCACTTTTGCCTTATAAAATTATATAATAGAAAGTTTACTCAAGGGTATAATAAACTCACTATCGTTCGCCCTTGACTAAACATTATTGCATAACTTAATTTCTTGTTTGCTTTATATATTGTAATTTAACTTTTCAATTAAGTAAATAAAAAAAATATTAAAAAATACTTGCTTTATCCCAAAAATCATGATATATTGAAAGTGCTTAATAGGATAGTCACAAAAATGCACTAATAATTTCTAATCTGTGTATACTTATTAAAAATTATTTTTCAGTAAATTTTTAGTAATTTACGAAGCAAATTACAAATAGTTATGGTTATAATATGACTATTTTGTTCACTTTTCTATCATTTATCAAGCTATTAAGTAATGTACGTACATGTGGGATCTTGATAATGACTATAATTATATCTGTCAGTATAAATATAGTTAAATTTATCCACAAAAAAATAGGCTATTTGACAGGTAGCTTATTTTTTTTTGCACTCTTATGCATAAATAGATTGAAGATAATCCCATAATAAGTTATAAT
>CASEEU010000085.1 GCA_949287075.1 uncultured Eubacteriales bacterium
CTAAAAATTTCCATTTTTCCCACCACTTGGTTGCGGTTTTTTATTTTTTTTTCGCTCGTACTTTTGCTTAATTATTTGACCTATTCCCCACGTCCCTACTAAGCATAAGCTTGGCGTTTTCTAAAGTTAAGTAAATTCGTAATTTCATTATCACCTTTAATTGTCTTTTTCGTTTTCTTAGCTCTTTCTTGCTCAAGCTGTCTTTTTTGTTTTTCTGCCATTGATTGACAAATTGCTTTTTGATATGTGAAATGTGTGTCTTGTGCAATTTTACTCCAATTATATTCATTTCTGACTTTATTTTTTGCCTTTTTCGTTATATCTGCACATAATTTATGGTCATATAATAATTCTAGAATAGAATCTGCTATTGAGTTTGGATTTCCACAGTAACTTTTCATTCCGTTTTCTCTATGTTGTACAATTTCGTTTAATCCTCCTATATCTGATACAACTACTGGGTTTTCTGATAACATAGCTTCTAATGCTACAATTCCAAATGGTTCATATGTACTTGGAAATACTGCTATATCTGCTGCTTTATACATTTTTTGTACATCTTTTCCATGCATATACCCTGCAAAATACACCTTATTAGAAATCCCCATACTATTTACTTGTGCTTGTAATTCTTCTAGCATTCCACCTTTTCCGCAAATAACTAATTTTGAATCATGATATCCGCTTAAGATTTTAGGCATAGCACTAATTAAATGTTGCACACCTTTTTCATAAACTAATCTTCCCATAAATAATATGATTTTCTCATTATCCATTGCAAATCTTCTTCTAAAGTTATAATCTCTTTCTACACCGTTAAATAGATTTAAATTAACACCATTTGGTACAACATTTATTTTTTCAAAAGGTAATCCAAATAGTCTTTGTAATTCATTTTTCATATAGTTACTATTAACAATTACTTCTGATGCTTCATATGTCAACATCCATTCTGTATCATTAATATATCTTTGCGTTTCATCATGTATACCACTATTTCTTCCAGATTCAGTTGCATGTATTGTTGCAACAATTGGTATATTATATGAATTTTTTAAAGTTTTAGCAGCATATGCCACCAACCAATCATGTGCATGAATGACATCAAAATTTCCTTGTTCTGCTATAATTTCATTTGCTTTTGCTATCAAATTAAAGTTTAATTGCATAATCCAATCTATAAAATTATTTGGATTTATCATATAATTATCTACTCTATATACTTTTACACCTTTATCATCTTCAAAATATGGTGCATCACCATCTTTATATGTAACAACTGTTACATCATGTCCATCTTTTAATAAAGTTCTTGATAAATCATATACAACTCTTGCAATCCCTCCTACAACTCTTGGTGGATATTCCCATGTTAACATCAATATCTTCATTGATATACTCCCTTTCATTTTTGATTTTCTTTCGTTTATGACAAATTAACGCATTTTAATATATTTTATACAAATTTTTTTAAATTGTAAATGGTTTTTTAAAAATATTTTGAATATTTTTCTTCTTTTGTTACCATTCAGACTTTCGCATTAAAAGGAACGATATGGTATCTTGATTTTTATATAAAGGATGATATAATATAAAAGATGCTTAACCACATATATATGTTAATAGGAGGTTTTTTATGAATACAATTATACGGCTTATTTTTTTGAGTTATCCTATATTCCTTATTTTGTGTATAATAGCATATGTAATATTGCTATTCCTTTACAAGCATATGTATGATATCGCTTGGTCACAGAATATAGAAAGAGAATATAATAACCATCTAACGAATTTTTTATTGTATTTCATCATGTCTTTGTTACCTTGTTTTAATATCCTTCTATTTTTAGATTTCATATCAAAAATAATACATTTAAAACTTCGGTAACATAGAAACAGAAGAAGCCAAAAGAAGCACTCATCTTTGAGTGCTTCTTTTCATTTTTTATATTTTATGATTCTACTGGATAAACACTAACTTGTTTTTTATCTCTACCTTTTCTTTCAAATTTAACTGTTCCATCTACTAATGCATATAAAGTATCATCACTACCTTTACCTACATTTGTTCCTGGATGTACTTTTGTTCCTCTTTGTCTTACTAAGATATTTCCAGCTAGAACGAATTGACCATCAGCTCTTTTTACTCCAAGACGCTTTGATTCACTCTCTCTACCGTTATGGCTACTACCTTGACCTTTTTTATGAGCCATGCTCTTTCACTCCTTTCGGTTTAGATTTTATATCTCATTTTGATTATTCTAAAAATAATTAAGCTTCTGCTTTTTCAGCAACTTTTTTTGTTTCAGCTTTTGCACTTGCTGCTTTTGTTTCTGTTTTCTTAGCAGCTGTTTTGATTGATGTAATTTCTACTTTTGTATATGGTTGTCTATGTCCTTGTTTTCTTCTATAATTCTTTTTAGCTTTCATTTTGAAAACAATGATTTTTTTACCTTTACCATGAGAAACTACTTTTCCTTCTACTTTTACACCTTTCACATAAGGATTTCCAATTTGTACTTTTCCTTCTTCTGAAACTAGTATAACATTATCAAAAGTAA
>CASEEU010000086.1 GCA_949287075.1 uncultured Eubacteriales bacterium
CACCTACCTAAGTCGAAAGATATGGTAAAGAGAAAGTCCAGACTACAAATTATATAGAAATATATAATGCTAATGAAAGTTAGTGTAGTGCAGTAACCGATAGGTCGTTGGTTCGAGTCCAACAAGAGGAGCCATAAAATAGCAGATAAGAAATTATCTGTTATTTTTTTTGCTTGTTTGCTAGTTTTTCTATTAGAAATCATATATACTATAAACAAGGATGTGAAAATATATGATAAAAATATGTGAAATATGTAATAACAAATTTGAAACAAAATCTTCTACAAGAATATATTGTTATCATTGTAGTGGAGAATCTACAAGGAATAATAATGAAACAAGAAAGCATCAAAAAACAATATTACGAAGAAGTATGAAAATACAAGCAATTAAATTATTAGGCGGAAAATGTTCTATTTGTGGATATAATAAATGTATAGATGCATTAGAATTTCATCATGAAAATCCAGATGAAAAAGAATTTAAACTAGGTTCAGGAAATACAATGTCATGGAAAGAATATAGGCAAGAAGCTTTAAAATGTGTTTTAGTATGTTCTAATTGCCATAAAGAAATACATAGTGCGATTGGATATAAAAATTTTTAATAATAAGGTTAAAAAATTAAATATGAAGGTGAGTTAAAAATGAAAGTATTAATATTAAGTTTCAGTAGTAATCAAGTAAACGAAGATAGTTTTATACCAAATAAAATAGGATTAACTTTTTCTTGTGTAGAAGAATGTGAGAAAAAATTAAAAGGTCTAGGAAATGAAGTAGAACATATTTGTATAAATAGAAAAAATATTAAAAAATGTTTAGCTTGTGGTAAAAGAGGTTGGGGAATTTGTCTTGAAGAACATTTATGTATTCAAAAAGATGACTTTAACGAAATATACAAATACATGGAAAACTTTGATGCATATGTATTTATTACACCAGTGTATTTCCATGAAATGAGTGAGTCAGCAAAAACTTTTTTTGATAGATTAAAAAGATGTGATGCATTTAATGACAATTCAAAAATAAAAGGAAAGAAAATAGTGTGTATTGCATGTGCAGGAGGAAGTGGCACTGGAACAGAAGAAACATTAAAGGCATTTGATACATTAAATTATTTTTTGGGAACAAAGATGTATGCAAGGATACCTGTAACAAAAGCAAATTTTGAAAAACAAAGAGAAGTTATAGATGATGCAATGAAATTGGAAGATGATTGATATTGAGATAAAGTATTATAGCTTGAAAGGAAAATAAAATGATAAGAAATATAATTTTTGATTTAGGAAATGTGATTATAAATTATAATCAAGAACAAATTATTAATAACTTTACTAAAAAAGAAGAAGAAATAAAATACATATATGATGAAATTTTTCATGCTCCAGAGTGGGAGTTAATGGATTTAGGAAATACTACTAATGATGAAGTAATAGAAGTAATCAATAAAAGAAATAAATTCAAATACCAAAAATTAACAGAGGATTTTTTGCATGAATGGTTTAAAAAACAACCAATTAACAGAGAAATTGTAGAAATAGCAAAAAAATTAAAGAAAAATGGATATAATTTATTTGTTTTATCTAATATGGCTAATTTAACATATGAATATTTTAAAAATGAAGAATTCTTTTCATTATGTACAGGAATCATTATATCAGCACATGAACATTTAATAAAACCAGATGAAAAAGTATTTAAATTACTTTTAGATAGATATAAATTAAATGCAGAAGAATGTTTATTTATAGATGATGATCCATCAGAAGAAAACTATAAAACGGCTAATAAAATGGGTATGAAAGGTAGAAGAATTATACCAAACCAAGTAGAAGATATTAGAAAATTATTATTAGAATTTGGGATAGAAATATAAATAAGGTTGATAACGTGATACGAAGTCATAGTAGAATTCATAAAAAAGTTATTTTTTATAAAAATAAGTTAAAATTTGTGATAAACTGTAAAAATAGTGTCCTCAAATGTGTCCACAAAAAACAAGAAAAGAGCCAAACATAACTTATATCAAAACATTAAGACTTGAAAGTTAGTTACATTCGAGGAGCCATAAAATAGCAGATAAGAAATTATCTGTTATTTTTTGCTTGTTCGCTAGTTTTTCTATTAGAAATCATATATACTATAAACAAGGATGTGAAAATATATGATAAAAATATGTGAAATATGCAAAATCTTAAAATACTATTGTAACTTTGAGATTTATATAATATAATTAAAATATGGAATAAAAAGGGGGAAAAAGAAATGAAAAAAATTAAAAACATTTTAGCAGCAGTTGGATCAGTAGTAAAATCTCATATTAAATTATTATTGATTCTAATAGCAATAATTGTAATAATCATCATAGCAATTAATTTTATCTCAGGAGGACCTGAAAAAGTAGTTAAAGCCTATATAGGAGCCATGAATGATGCTAATACAGAAGAATTCATTAATAATATGGATTTAAGAGGAGCAATGGCTTGGTCAAAATGTGGGGAGGATGAAAACAAATTTCAAGAAGAATATGATAATATAGATGTAAATTCAGAAGACACAAAAAAACAATTTGAGACAGCGGAAAAAGGATTAGAAAGTATGATAGATATGCTTGATGATAACTTGGAAGACTATAGTATAAAAGTTAAGGAATTCAAAGATACTGAAAAATTGACCAAAGGATTATATAGAGTAAAAGTACAAATCGAGACAAAAGCAAAAAATGATGATGGAGAAGAAGAAGAAAATACAGCTACAGCAACATTTTTAGTATATAATAATAAAGTAATTGATATGGAAAATGATTAACACGTATAATAAACTATGTTATAAGTGAAAAAGTATAAAGAAAGAATAACAGATAAAAATACTCTCTCTTTATTAAAGACAAAAGTTTAACAAAGAGATGTTATTTTATCTGTTATTTTTATACATAAAATGTTCAATTTTTATAAAGTATATAAAATATTTTTAAGTTGTTCTTTAATCATATTCAATGCTACTGCATTGTTGCCACCTTCAGGAACAATAACATCAGCATTTTTCTTGCTATATTCAACAAATTGCTCATGCATAGGTTTAACAGTAGAGCAGTATTGTTCAATAACAGAATCTATACTTCTTCCACGTTCATTAACATCGCGAACAAGTCGTCTAATAAAACGAATATCTGCGTCTGTATCAACAAAAATCTTAATATCCATTAAATTTCTAAGTTTCTCATTTTCAAAAATAAGAATACCTTCAACAATAATGATTTTTTTGGGTTCAACAAGTACAGTTTCCTTTTCTCTATTATGTTTAACAAAAGAATAAACAGGATGTCTAATAGATTTACCTTGTTTTAAAAGTTGTAAATGTTTTATTAAAATATCTGTATCAAAAGCAAGAGGATGATCATAGTTTAATTTCTGGCGTTCTTCAAAAGTAAGTTCATCATGTTGCTTATAATAAAAATCATGACAAAGTACTGTAATGTCATCTCCAAATTCTTTTTTCAAATTTTCAGCCAATGTAGTTTTACCAGATCCGCTACCGCCGGCTATTCCAATGATTATAGGTGTCATAATATATCCTTTCATTATATCATTAAATTCTCTATATATTATAAGACATTTTTCGATATTTCACAAGCTGTAAGGTTAAAAATACTAAGAAATTAGGTATTTATTGGAGATTTTGTTCTATTTACTAGTTTTTATATTGAAAATCATATATAATATAGAAAATAAAAGTATAAATTTTATGGAGGAAAAAATGAAATTTTATTTATCGTCATTAAAATTGGGAAATAAAACAGAAGAATTAAAAAAATGGATAAAAGAACATGATAACAAAATCTGTTTAATACCAAATGCAAGAGATGTATATCCTGATGGTGAGAGAAAAACATCAAAAATTTATTCAGATGTGCAAGAATTAACAAATTTAGGGTTTGAGGTTACAATACTGTCATTAAAGGATTATTTTAATAAAAAGAATGAATTAGTAAAAAGATTGGAAGAATTTCATGCTTTTTATGTAATTGGTGGAAATGCATTTGCCTTAAGACAAGCAATGTATTTAAGTGGATTTGATAAATATTTAAAAACAATAGAAAATAATCCAAACTATTTATATATAGGATATAGTGCGGGAATATGTATATTAGCAAAAGACTTGCATGGATTAGAAATGTGTGATGATCCGAATATAAATCCATATGGTATAGATACAATATGGGAAGGATTGGGATATTTTGATTATTTGTTTCTTCCACATTATCAATCAGACCATAAAGAAACAAAATTAGTAGATGATTGTGTAGCATATTGTGATAAACATAATCTTAAATATAAAACACTTCATGATGGAGATGTTATTATAGCAGAAATCGATAAAGGAGAAGGAAAAGAAATAGAAAAGGAGTAATCAATGGAATTAAAAGAAGAATTAGAATTATTAAATGAAAACAGTACAATAGCAGATATTCAAAAATATATAAAAGATATGAAAAAGGCTAGAAAATTTGATGGTGTTACAATTGAAAGGGAAATGATGCTATTTATAGAAGAAATAGGAGAATTGGCTAAAGCAATTAGAAAAAAGACAAATGGATCTTTAGATATAAATAAAAAATATGATGAGAGTGTTGAAGAAGAATTAGCTGATTGTTTTATTTACTTACTTAGTATAGCCAATATGAATCATGTAGATATATTTAAGGCATTTAAAGAAAAAGAAAAAAAGAATTGCAATAGAACATGGAAATAAATAATAAAATTTGTAAAATAATTAATTTAGGGGCAAAAAATGAGAAAAGAATTAAAACAAATCGTAGAACCAATTGTAAAATGGTATCAAAAACAGGAAAAAACATTACCTTGGAAACAAGATAAAGAACCTTATCATATATGGGTTTCAGAAATCATGTTACAACAAACAAGAATTGAAGCAGTAAAAAAATATTATACAAGATTTATGAAAGAATTACCAACTATACACGATTTAGCAATTGTACCAGAAGAAAAGTTATTAAAATTGTGGGAAGGATTAGGATATTATAGTAGAGCAAAAAATTTAAAAAAAGCAGCAATACAAATTGAACAAGAATATAGTGGAAAGCTACCAACAAGTTATACAGAATTATTGAAATTATCAGGAATAGGAGAATATACAGCAGGTGCTATTGCATCTATTAGTTATAAGGAAAAAGTACCAGCAGTGGATGGAAATGTTTTAAGGGTTGTTTCTCGAGTATTAGCAAGTAAAGAAGATGTGTTATTACCAGAAACCAAAAGAAAAATTACGAAAGAATTGCTAGAAATCATGCCTGATGAGCCAGGAGATTTTAATGAGGGATTAATGGAATTAGGAGAAAAAATTTGTCTACCAAATACAGTTCCATTGTGTGAAACATGTCCAATTCAAGAATTTTGTATGGCAAATAAAAAAAATCTAACAAATGAAATACCTGTTAGAATAAAAAAGCAAAAACGAAAGATAGAAAATAAAACTGTTTTTATATTAAAATATAAAAATGAAATAGCGATTAGAAAACGTGAAAAAACAGGAATATTGGCAAATTTGTATGAGTTTCCAAATGTCATTCGGAGAAACATCAGAAGAGAAGATTCCCCAAATTTTAGAACAATGGAAAATACAATTTAAAAATTTACATATAAAAAAGCATGCAAAACATATATTTACACATATAGAATGGAATATGGTTGTGTATGAAGTGGAAGTAAAAAACAAAAATAAGATATGGTCATGGGTAACAGAAAAACAAATGGAAAATGAATATCCATTACCAACGGCATTTAAGAAACTATTAACAAAAGAAAAGTAAGAAAAAATAAATAATTTCAAAAAAACTATTTATCATTTAAAGCAGCAAGGGTGGATAACGTATCACCAAGTTGTGTGAAAAAAGCAGCTAAAATTGCAAGTTCATCTTGTGACTTATCTTTTGCAATTTCACAAGCGAGTAAAGAAATAAAGTTAACAAAAGCACATGAATTCATACAAACACCTCATATTATAATATGAAAAAGACTTGTAGCTGTGATAGCAAACCAGGCTTTTTCTAAAGAAGAAAAGATTGAATTGATATAGTAAAAGACTTATGATATAATAAAGCAAAAAAGAAGGAAGTAAGAAATGAAAATTGGATTTACAATAGGAAAATTTGCTCCATTACATAAAGGGCATCAGTATCTAATAGAAAAAGGTATTAAAGAAATGGATGAGTTTTATGTCATTGTATATGAAACAAACGTCATAGACATACCTCTAGAACAAAGAGCTAGATGGATAAAAGAACTGTATCCAGAAGTAAAGATTTTATTAGCAAAAAATCCACCATCACAATATGGATTAGATAAAGAAAGTGTAAAAATTCAAATGGATTATTTAAAAAATATTATAAAAGATATTCCTGTTACCCATTTCTATAACAGTGAACCTTATGGAAAATATGTTGCAAAAGATTTACATATAGAAGAAGTACAAGTAGATAGACTTAGAGAAAAATATGCGATTAGCGGAACAAAAATTAGAAAAGATGTAAATGAAAATAAAGAATATATAGAAGAAATAGTATATAAAGAAATAAAATCAAGCAAAAAAGATGAAAGTTGTTAAGAAAAAACTTAGCAACTTTTTTTGTTAAATATAAAAAAAAAGAGATGTTTGGTTAATAAGAAAAAATTAAGAAATACCAAAAAGACTTCATAAAATATTAAGAAAAAATCAATTGGAAATCAATAAATATATGTTAGAATTTGAAACAGTAAACAAGTTAAAAATTTTTAAAGGGGAGGAATGATGAATATATGGAAACCATATTAAAATGTGAAAACTTGTGTAAGACATTTGGAAAAAGAGATATCTTAAAAAAAGTTTCTTTAGAAATAAAGCAAGGAGATATTTTAGGATTCATTGGACCAAATGGTGCACGGAAAAACAACAACCATAAAATTAATTTTAGGATTACAAAGCATTACTAGTGGAAAGGTAACCATCAATGGATATGATATTGAAAAAGAGTTCACACATGCCATTAAGAAAGTAGGAGCCATTGTTGAAAATCCAGATATGTATATGTACTTATCAGGATATCAAAACTTAAAATTAGTAGCCAATTTATATAAAGAAATCACAACAGAAAGAATTGATGAAGTCGTAAAATTGGTAAAATTAGAAAACAGAATTCATGACAAAGTATCTAAATATTCTTTGGGAATGAGACAAAGATTAGGAATTGCACAAGCCATATTGCATAAACCAAATTTATTAATATTAGATGAACCAACGAATGGATTAGATCCAGAAGGTATTAAGGAAATGAGAGAGTTATTAGTAGATTTAGCAACAAAGGAAAAAATGGCCATTTTAATTTCTAGTCACAATTTAGCAGAATTAGATAATTTTTGCACAAAAGTATGTATTATTAAAAATGGAGAAGTGATAGAAACCAGTGAAATTTCTGAAATCAAAAAAGAAACAAGTCAAGATTTACGAATATTTGAAGTAGATGATGTAAATCGTGTTAAAAATATGGTAAAAGATGTGATTATAATCGATAATCATAAATTTAAGATAAATGTACCAAAAGAAGAGGTACCAGAAATGATTGAAAAATTAGTAGAAAACAAAATTAAGATTTATGAAGTCAAACAAGAAGAAAAAACATTAGAAGATGCATTTTTTGAAAAGACAGGGGGGAATGTCATTGAGTAATTTAGTGAAAAATGAATTAGTTAAAATATTTAGAAAGAAAACCATTTATATCACAATGGTGGTTATATTCTTATTATTAATTTTTATGAATTGTATGTTTAAATATGCAAATGGTGGAAGTGAATATGATTATTATTTATATAATGAAAATTATATTAACTCACTAAGAGGAGAATTAGAAACACTAAATCCAGAAAAATCAAGTGATGTAACAACCTATATTAATTTATTATCAGAAATACAATTAAGTGAAATGATGGAACAACACAAAGATGCAGAATGGAAGTTAGCCATTATTAATGAAAGAATTGCACCATATATAACAGAAAGAAATACCTATCAATATGGAGCAGAAAAGGATGAAACACAGGTAGAAGCAGTTAATCAAGAAATTAATGATTTACTTGCAAAATTAGATGAAAATGATTGGAGATATTTTGCAAGAGAAGATTTAGAAAAAGCAGAACAACAAATAGAAGAATTGAACATTCAAAAAGAACAAACAGAAGATAAAGCAGTGTTAGAAAATATTGAAACAGAATTAGATAATGCAAAAATGGAAAAAGAAATTGCAGAAATTCGATTAAATAAAGAAATTCCTTATGGTAGTGATTATTTAAATAGAGCCATTTCAAACTTACAAACGGCTACCACAAATTTAGCAAATTTTAAAAATGTAGAAGAATTAACCTATGAACAAAAATTAGAATATAATAGCAATTTAGAAGAACAAGCAGAAAGTAGATATATATTAGAAACTGGAAGAGATATTCATAATTCAAGTACATTAAAAGGTATTTTAGAAAACTTCTATGCACAATTTGGAATCTTTTTGATAGTAGTCATTGTGATGATAGCAGGAACAATTGTAAGTGAAGAATTTAATAAAGGTACAATAAAACTATTATTAGTAAAACCATATAGTAGAAATAAAATCTTGATGGCAAAAGCAATCACATCACTGATTATGATTATCTTCGTCATTGTCGTTACACTAATCATGCAAATTCTAATAGGTGGCATTATCTTTGGATTTGATAGTTTATCAGAACCAGTTGTGGCATATAATTTTAATACCAATACAATAGAAGAAATGAATATATTTGTAAATTTAGGAGTACAGACATTAACACAATTACCAATGATTATTTTGTTGGCAACATTAGCATTTGCAATTAGTACTTTATTTAGCAATAGTACACTTGCTATAACCATTTCTTTATTAGGATTTATGTCAGCATCTATTATCAATCAATTGGCTATTGGATATGATTTACAATTTATGAAATATTTTGTGACTATGAATTGGGATTTAAGTATATACGCAAATGGCGCTTTACCATATATGGAAGGAATGAGTATGGCAATGTCAATTATCATTTGTGTGGTATATTTCCTAATTATGATGATACCAACATTTATAGTGTTTAAAAAAAGAAATATTAAGAATATATAAGGAATTTATTCATAACGAAATTAAAATTAATATAAAAATATTTTACAATATAAAAAGATTGAACCCCAGACTCTTGCGAGAATGGGGTTCTTTGTAACTACACACACCGCCTGAACAAATTGACGGCGCGGGAGGACTTAAAGAGAGTATAAAAGACTCAAACAAAGGTGCCCATTATTAAAGACATGTTCCTTTGTTAAATCTTCCTTAATTTGCAAAGGAAGATTATCAGACAATAAGAAATCAAAAGTTGCCTGAAATCCATCCTTCGAAATTTTTCTCTTTAATGCTGCTAAATCGTACATCGGTATGTACCTCCTTATAATTTATAGTTATCTATTATTATACCACAAATTAACATAAAAATCAAAAAGCATATTCATTTTTATATTGTAAAATCCTAAAAAATGGTATATAGTTATAATGAAATAAATTAAAGGAGTGTGTTTTATGAATTATCCAGAAAACTTAAAAAAGGGAGATACCATAGGAATTTGTGCACCATCAGGAGGAATCTCTGAAGAAGATGCAATCAAAAAATTAGAATTAGCAGAAAAACAATTACAAGAAATGGGATATAAAATCATAGAAACAGAAAGTGTAAGAAAAGAAGAAAGAGGAAGAAGTGCATCAGGAAAGCAAAGAGCAAAAGAATTTATGGAATTATTAGAAAATGATGATGTAAAATTAATCATATTTGCACAAGGGGGAGATTTTCTAGTAGAAATGATACCATACTTGGATTTTGAAAAAATAGAAACGTTAAAACCAAAATGGATGCAAGGATATTCCGATATTACAGGTATCAATTATTTGTGGAATATGATGTTAGAAAGACCATCTATATATTGTGAAAATGTAAAAGATTATGCCATGAGACCATTATTCAGAAACTTAACAGATGCTTTAAAAATTGCAAGTGGAGAAGAAATTGAACAAACATCATTTGAAAAACATGAAGAAATCATTGATTTTAGAGTAGAACAACCAGAACAACCTCTTAAAAATCAAGAAAGTATAGAAGATATTCAAGACGAAACAAAAAAATTAGAAAAAGGATATAACTTAACACAAGAAACCAAATGGATTAATTTAAAAGGTGAAGAAAAGATAGAATTTAGAGGAAGAGCCATTGGTGGTTGTTTAGACTGTGTAAAAGCTTTTATTGGAACAAAATATGATCATGTAAAAAAGTATATTGAAACATATAAAGAAGATGGAATTGTATGGTTCTTAGAAGTTTTTGAAATGAGTTCACCAACTGTACTTTTAACATTATGGCAAATGAGAGAAGCAGGATATTTCAAAAATTGTAATGGTATCATATTTGGTCGACCATTATTTATTAGAAATGATTACGATACAGACTTTAATCAAACAGTAAGAGACGTTTTAGGAGACTTAAATATACCAATTATTTGTGATGCAGATGTAGGACATGTTTCACCACAGCTTGCTATGGTAAATGGAGCCATATTAGAAATTACTTCTCAAGATGGAAAGGGAAAAGTGAAAACAATTTTGAAATAGTCACTGAAAAATAACAAAATAATATATTAATAATGGATAAAACGATTAAATATAATAAAACTGAAAGGAAAGTGAATCATATGAAAGTATTATTAGTGAATGGAGGACCACATAAAGAAGGATGTACATATACAGCTTTAAAAGAAGTAGAAAAACAATTAAACAAACAAGATATAGAAACAGAAATATTTTGGTTAGGTGTAAAACCAGTAGCAGGTTGTATTGGATGTGGTAGTTGTAAAAATACAGGAAAATGTTTTGTAGATGATAAGGTAAATGAATTTATTGAAAAAGCAAAAGAAGCAGACGGATTTGTATTTGGAACACCAGTACATTTTGCCTCAGCAACAGGAGCTATTACTTCATTTATGGACAGAGTATTTTATGCAGGAAAACCAGTATTTCAAAATAAATTAGGAGCTTGTGTAGTAAGTTGTAGAAGAGGAGGAGCTACTTCAACTTTTGACCAATTAAATAAATATTTTACAATTAATAATATGCCAATTGTATCATCACAATATTGGAATATGGTACATGGAAATACTCCAGAAGAAGTAGTACAAGATGAAGAAGGTATGCAAACAATGAGAACATTAGGAAATAATATGGCATGGCTATTAAAATGTATTGAACAAGGTAAAAAGGCAGGAATAGAAGTACCTGAAAAAGAACAACCAATCAAAACAAATTACATAAGATAAGAGAAATATAAAATGGAGATGGTTTGGAAACTGGAAAAATCACGGATAAACATAAGAAATATAAGGGAGAAGTAAAAAATGTCTGAAAATTTTGAAAATAAAGGAACAGAAATAAAATAACAGAGAAGGGTTAAATTTCTTAAAATAAATATGAAAAATAGAATATAAAAATAGGACAAAAATAAAAACAAGAGGAAGAAGAAATGAACAAAAATGAAACAATTGGAATCTTTGATTCAGGAATAGGAGGCGTCACTGTATTAAGAGAAATCTTAAAAGTATTACCAAATGAAAATTATATCTATTATAGTGATTCTAAAAATAATCCTTATGGAGATAAAAGTGATGACCAAATTAATGAATTATGTGAAAATATAGTAAATTTATTTATTGAACAAAAATGTAAGGCAATTGTCATTGCTTGCAATACAGCAAGTGCCAAATCAGCTCAATATTTGAGGGAAAAGTATAGAAATATACTATTTATAGCAATTGAACCAGCCTATAAAATGGTGTATGATTATGCATATAATGAACCAACTTTGGTGTTGGCAACAAAAGGAACGATTGAAAGTGAAAAATTTAATCTTTTATATCATACATATGATAATCATAAAACCATTTTACTTCCATGTGTAGGACTAGCAGATATCATAGAAGAGGGGAATAGAGAAAAAATAAAAAAATATTTGAAGGAACATTTGGAATCATATAGAGGAAAAGTAAAAAACGTAGTTCTAGGTTGCACACATTATCCATTGATACAAGATGAAATACAAGAAGTGTTAGGAGAAGTTACATTTTTTAATGGAGCACCATATTTGGCAAAACACTTAAAAGAGGTTTTAGAAGAAAAAGATTTGAGTAACAATAAGGGGAAAAAAGGTACAATACAATTTATAGATTCATCTAATGATGAACAAAAGAGAAAAAGATTTTTTGAAATCTTAGAGAAATAAAAAGCATTTCAGATAGGACAAGTAAAAAAGAAAATGTAATATGAAGGGTGTAGATGTATGAAAATATTAAGAAATGAATTAAAAAGTGAACTACATATTAGAACACAAAAAGACTTTCCACAAGAAGGAATAGAATTTATTGATATTATGCCATTAATTATACAGAAAGAAACTTTTAAAGAAATTGTTGATAGATTCATAGAAGAAATAAAAGATAAAAAAGTGGAATATATCGTGGGAGCAGAAGCAAGAGGATTTATTATAGGAGCAGCAGTAGCAAGTAAATTAGACATTGGATTTGTACCAGTTAGAAAAGCAGGAAAATTACCACCAATAACAGTAGAAAAACAATTTGCGTATGAAAAAGAATATGGAAAAGACAAAATGGAGTTACCTAAATTAGTTAGTGAAGAATATAGTGGAAAAAGAATATATATGATTGATGATATATATGCGACAGGAAATACTATGAAGGCAATGAAACAAGCAATAGAAGAAGTTGGAGGGATTGTTGTAGGACAAGGCGTGATTATGAATATAAAAGAATTAAATAATGCAAAAGATGTATATTCTTTATTAGATATAAATGAAGGGTAAAGAAATGTCCTTTTGAGGACATTTCTTTTATAAATATTTTTTTAATCTTTCAACATTGTTTTCTTGAAATTGAATAAAGTTTGTCAAAATATTTTTTATTTCAGGAGTTGTCTCTGGATTATTGTTTAATAATTTGACACCTTCAATAATTCCCATATTGGTTCCTTTAATCAACATTTCAGCGATTTTAGAGTCAGAATTATCTGTTAAAGTACTCATTTGAATATCAAACCATCCCATCATTTTTTGAGCTGGATTTAATTCTTTAGGAAATTCTTCATATTTTCCAAGTTCTGCATTTACATCATTTAAAATGGTGTTATATTGATTATATTCAGATTGCAAATCATCTTTTAACTGTTCATCTGTTACCTTTTCAGCAATTGAAGAAATAGAGTCCATTCCCATTTTAATTCCTTTATTAATTTCGTTTAAAATATATTCAGGTCTATTCATTCTTATACCTCCTAATTTTCGAAAAATTTAATGATTATAAATTTTATTTGCTATTATTTTTTCTCTAGATTTATTATGTACAAATATATAAAAAATATGAATATAATATTTTTTTGCATAAAAAAATAGAAAATGGAAAAAATGTACATATAAAATGAAAGATAGGAGTGAAAAAAATGGAAGAAATGGTAAATAGGCTAAATGAATTTTTAGCAGACTTAAATGTGTTTTATAGAAAATTACAAAATTATCATTGGAATGTAAAGGGAAAAAATTTTTTTGTGTTACATGAAAAATTAGAGGAATATTATGACACAATTAATGAACAAATTGATGAAATTGCAGAGCATATATTGACATTAGATAAACAACCATTAGGTACTATGAAAGATTATTTAGAAAAAACATGTATAGAAGAAGCACAAAATGCAAAAATAGAAGGAGAAATTGTTTTAGATAAAATCTTAAAAGATTTTGAAATGCTATTACAAAAAGCAATGACGATAAAGAAATTAGCAGATGAACATCATATATATGCAACTTCTAGTCTAATAGATGATTATATTTTAGAATATAGCAAAGTTATCTGGATGTTAAAACAACATAAATAAAAAAGAAAAAATGTTCGCAAAAAGTATTGACAATTTTTTAATTTGTAGATACAATAAAAGCGAACATTTTTTTAGAAAAAATATGTTCTTAAATAAAAATATTGTTTAATAAAATGAAAGTTGAGGAATGTGTTATGATATCATCATTACATATTAGAAATATAGGAATTATAGAGGATTTAAGCATAGATTTTAACAAAGGATTAAATGTGTTAACAGGGGAAACCGGAGCAGGGAAAACTTTAATTATAGATTCTCTTCAAATTATATCTGGAGGAAGATTTTCAAAAGAAATGATAAGAAAGGGAGAAAATAATTCTTTTGTAGAACTTTGTTTGTATTGTCCAGAAAATGAAAAAGCCATAGAAGGAAATATTATTGTTTCGAGAGAAATTAATTTAAATGGTAAAAATATGTGTAAAATTAATGGAAGAATGGTAACGGTGAACGAATTAAAAGAGTTTATGAAACAGTTTATTGAAGTTCATGGACAAAATGATAACCAAAATTTATTAGATAGTAAATTACATTTGAAATATCTAGATGGATTTATTGGAACAGAAATTTTAGGAGAAGATAAAAATACATATAGAACATTGTATAATCGCTATTTAGAAATCAAAGACGAATTAAAACAAAACTATGGTGATGATAAAGAAAGACAAAGAAAATTAGATTTATTAAGATATCAAACAGAAGAGATTGAAGAAGCAAAGTTAAAAGAAAATGAAGAAGAGGCATTAGAAGAAAAAAGAAACCTATTTTTGAATTCAGAAAAAATTGTAGAGAATTTAACTGAAGCAGATAATCTATTATCTGAAAATACCATAGATAGTTTAAGTATGGCAATTCGTGCTTTAGAAAAAATAGAAAGTATTGATAAAAAATATGAAAAAGCAAGTAACAGTTTAAAAAGTTCTTATTACGAATTACAAGAGTTAGCAAGAGATATTAATGGATATAAAGAAGATGTGTATTTTGATGAAGAAGAAAGAAACAATATAGAAGAAAGATTAGATATTATCTATGCATTAAAAAGGAAATATGGAAATAGTATACAAGAAATATTGGCGTATAATAAACAAATACAGGAAGAAATTGAACATATAGAAAATTTAGAAGAATATAACAATACATTAAAAAAAGAACTAGAAAAAATAGAAAAAGAAATGAATACATTAGGGAAAAAGATGAGCACTGTGAGAACAGAATATGCAGAAAAATTAAGTAACTCTATTAATCAGGAATTAGTTGATTTAGAAATGAAGAATGCGAAAATCAATGTAAAAGTAGAGTATGTAGAAAATGAATTTTTCAAAACAGGAAAAGATATTGTTAAATTTTATATTACGACAAACTTAGGAGAAGATGAAAAAGAATTATCTAAAATTGCATCAGGGGGAGAAATATCAAGAACTATGTTAGCAATTAAAAAAGTATTAGCAGATACAGATAAGATACCTGTATTGGTATTTGATGAAATTGATACAGGAATCAGTGGAAAAGCTGCTAATTCTGTAGCAAGTAAATTAAAAGCAATTGCTAAAAAACATCAAGTTATGTGTATCTCACATTTACCAAATATTGCGGCAGTTGCAGATTATAATTATTTTATTAGTAAAAATGTTAAAGAAGAAAGAACCAAAACACAAATTAGATTATTAAAAGAAGATGAAGTTATAGAAGAAATTGCTAGAATTTCTTCTGGGGAAATTAATGAAGTTACTTTACAATATGCATATGAATTAAGAAATAAAAAAGCAAGTTAAAATTTATTCATAATTTATTAAAATGACATTTATTGAATATCAATAAATGTCATTTTTGCAATAATTCATATAAAGTTGTATAGATTTCATGAAATTGTAAAAACTGTATATATATGTAAATAGAATATTTTTAGAGCAAGAGTGTTCAAAAGGAGGTTTTATGAAAAAGAGTGCATTAATTAAAAGTGTAGAAGCAATTGAAATATTAGACTCAAGAGGAAATCCTACTATTCAAGTAGAAGTCATAACAGAAGAAGGTGTATGTGGGATAGCAGCAGTTCCGTCAGGTGCATCTACAGGAAGTTTTGAAGCAGTAGAATTACGTGATGGTGAAAAGAATCGCTATCAAGGAAAAGGAGTTACAAAAGCAGTTGAGAATGTGAATAAAAAAATTAGTAAAAAAATAATTGGAATGAATGTATTTGAACAAAGAAAAATAGATGAAGAAATGATACGATTAGATGATACTTTAAATAAATCGAATTTAGGGGCAAATGCAATTTTAGGTGTTTCATTGGCAGTAGCAAAAGCAGCAAGTAATACATTAGGTATGGAATTATATAGATATATAGGAGGCATTCATGCAAAAGAATTGCCTGTTCCTATGATGAATATATTAAATGGAGGAAAACATTCAGAAAATAATATTAGTATACAAGAATTTATGATTATGCCAATAGGAGATATTACTTTTGCAGAAAGATTGAGAAGAGGTGCTGAAATTTATCATACTTTGAAAAAAGTATTAAAGGAAAAGGGATTTGATGTTGGAGTAGGAGATGAAGGAGGATTTGCACCAAATTTAGATAATGAAGAAATGGCATTAGATGTCATTATGGAAGCAATAACAAAAGCAGGATATGAACCAGGAAAAGAAATAGCTTTAGCATTAGATGTGGCCAGTACAGAAATGAAAGAAGAAGCAAAAAAAATAGGAAAAGATGGTTATTATTTTTGGAAAACAGATATATTAAAAACAAATGAAGAGATGATAGAATATTTAGTAAACCTTTGTAAGAAATATCCAATTATATCTATAGAAGACGGATTGGCAGAGGAAGATTGGGATAATTGGAAAATACTAACTGAAAAATTAGGAAATAAAATACAACTAGTGGGTGATGATTTATTTGTAACCAATATGTCTAGATTAAAAAGAGGAATTGATAAAAAAGTAGCAAATGCAATTTTAATTAAGCCAAATCAAATTGGAACTTTAACAGAAACATTAGATACTATTCAAATGGCAAAAGAGAATGGATATAAAACAATTATTTCTCATAGATCAGGAGAGACAGAAGACACAACAATTGCAGATATTGTCGTTGGCATAAACGGTATGCAAATAAAGACAGGAGCTCCTTGTAGAACAGATAGAGTGGCTAAATATAATCGATTATTGAGAATTGAAAACCAATGTAAATAATAATATAATTGTAATATTAAGAAAAATGAAAGGTATTTAATAGTAACTAATCAAAGCAAGTTTGAGAGTTACATATTAAATACCTTGTTTTTTATAAAATATTTTAATGTTTCATGATTTTATCTAAAATGTTAAATCTTACAAATGAATAAATTAATAATCCAATAGATGCTATAAATAGAGTAATCATAATAGGTGTACCAGCTGCAGGTAATTTAGCAGGTGGTTCTGTAAGTTTTAATTTTGGTGTTACATCAGAAGTATCTTCTACAGTTTCACCATTAAAATTGGTATAAGAAATATCAACTTTTTCATTAGTATCTAAGATAGATCCAACAATTTTACTATCAAAATTTTCTTTTAAACTTAGTGTGTATTGAACAGTAGCAGTTTCTCCTGGTTGTAATTCAGAAATTGTCCAAGTAATAGAATTATTTTCAGTATTTACATCAGCTGAAATGGTTCCAATGTTTGGTTCTGAAACATAAGCAAATTCAAAGTTATCGATAATTTCTTGTGGAAAATAATCTGTAATGACAATATCTTTTAATACTTGTTCAATTGGCAATAAGTCATTGTAAATATCATTGGTAATGGTTTGTTCAATTTCACTATCTTGTATATAATAGAATTTACCAACCGTTGGATTTTCTTCTGTTCCAAAAACTTCCTCAATAATATCGGCATATGTTTTATCATCTTGTCTAGTTCCAGGAGTTGAATCAGGATTAGAAATACCTGTAAGTAATGTGATAACATTATATCCAGCTGTTCCTAAAGATTGTAATTCTGCTTTTGTTTTATTAATGACATCATCAGAATAATAATTCTTATCATAGTTTACAGCAACATTTGGAACACCATCTGTTAAAACAATTACATATTTGTTATTATCTTCTTGTGTGAAATATTGACTTGCTAAATTTAATCCAGCTTGTAAATCTGTTCTAGGTCCAGTATATTGAATATTAGAAATAGCAGATACTAAACTTTGTGGATCTGATGATAAATTAGAAACTAAGTTAGCATCTTCAACAGTTCCTTCCTTAGAAACATCAGCATTTGTTGAGAAACTAACAACACCAACTTTTAAATTATCATTTCCTTCTAAAATCGTATTTACTAAAGTATTAGCAGATTCGATAACTAGATCTTCTCTAGTAGTTGTTCCTTCAACAACATCTTCCATACTTTGTGAGTTATCAATGACTAACATAATCTCACCTGTTGGTTGCAAAGAAGTTTCTTCATTTGTTACTTGTAATTGAAGTGTAACTTCTTTATTTGTTAAATCTTTTTCAATTAATCTTTTTTCAAAACTTGAACTATCTCCAATTTCTATTGTACAAACAGGCTCTTCAACGACTGTCATTGTAACAGTATCGTAAGATGCAAATGAGATGTTTGCAATTAAAATTAGAATTAAAAATAAAGTAATAAAAACACTTTTCTTCATACGTAATCCTCCCATAATTTATTTCAATATATATTTTAACACAAGAAATAAAAAATACAACAAATTTGTAGAAAAAAACAAAAAAATGTGCTAAAATAAAACATGCAAATTAAAATAAAAAGGTGATAACATGTTAGAAAATATAAACTCTCCAGAGGATTTGAAGAAACTAAATATTTTAGAAGAGCAAAAATTAGCAGAAGAAATCAGAAAATATATACTAGAAATTGTATCGAAAAATGGTGGACATTTGGCTTCAAATTTGGGAGTAGTAGAATTAACATTAGCATTGCATAATGTGTTTGATTTAAAAAAAGATAAAATTGTATGGGATGTAGGGCATCAAACTTATGTACATAAAATTTTAACAGGAAGAAGAGAAGCGTTAAAAACATTAAGAACATTGAATGGATTGGCAGGTTTCCCAAAAACTAATGAATCACCATATGATTTCTTCAATACAGGACATAGTAGTACATCTATATCAGCAGCTTTAGGAATGGCAAGGGCTAGAGATTTAAAAGGAGAAAATTATTCTGTATTAGCTGTGATTGGTGATGGAGCTATGACTGGTGGCATGGCATTAGAAGCTTTAAATGATGTTGGATATAGTAAAACCAAAATGACAATTATATTAAATGATAATGAAATGAGTATTTCACCTAATATTGGTGGATTAAATATGTTGTTAAGTAAATTAAGAACAAAAAAGATGTATACAAGAACAAATATCATTATGAAAAATAGGATTAGCAAAATACCAGTTATTGGAAAACCAATTGTTAAAATTGTGCAAATCGTTAAAAGAAGTATCAAACAATTAATCATTCCTAAAATGTTTTTTGAAGATATTGGTTTTACTTATTTAGGACCAGTAGATGGACATAATATAGAAGAATTACAAAGTATTTTGACATTAAGCAAACAGATTGATAATCCTGTATTAATTCATGTATTAACTAAAAAAGGAAAAGGCTATGAAATTGCAGAAAAAAATCCAGATAAATTTCACGCAACAGGACCTTTTGATATTGAGACAGGAAAAAGTAAAAAAGAAAAAGGAAAAGACTATTCTAAAGTATTTGGAGATAAATTAGTAGAACTAGCAAAGAAAAACGAAAAGATTGTGGCCATTACAGCTTCTATGAAAGATGGAACAGGTCTTACCAAATTTAGTGAAGAATTTCCAGATAGATTTTTTGATATCGGAATTGCAGAACAACATGCATTAGGATTGGCAGCAGGTATGGCAATGGATGGAATGATACCAGTTGTCCCTATCTATTCATCGTTTTATCAAAGGGCATATGACCAAGTGATTCATGATATTGCACTTCAAAATTTACCAGTGATTATGTGTGTGGATAGAGCAGGGATTGTTGGAGCAGATGGAGAAACACATCAAGGAACCTTAGATATGGCATTTTTTAGATTAGTTCCCAATTTAACAATCTTAGCACCTAAAGATTTTAAAGAATTAGAAGATATGTTAGCATTTGCAGTAGACTTGAAAAAGCCAGTGGTAATTCGATATCCAAGAGGGGGAGAAGATAAAGACCCATTTGAAAAACATGAAAACATAGAGGAAGGAAAAGCAGAAATCTTAAAAGAAGGAAAAGATATATCCATATTTACAATAGGAAAAACAGTTGCAAGAGGAATAAAAATTGCAAAAAAACTACAAAATATGGATATAGATGCAGAAGTAATCAATGTTAGATTTTTAAAACCTTTAGATGAGGAAACATTAAAAAAATCTATGGAAAAAACGAAAAAAGTAATTACGATAGAAGATGGAACGATAATCAATGGGTTAGGTACCGCTATAAAAGAATTGATAATAGATAATCATATGGAAGATGTAGAGGTAAAAGCCTATGCTTATCCAGATAAGTTTATTCAACATGGAAGTGTTGATGAATTAGAAAACATATATCATTTAGATGAAGATGATATTGTAGAAAACATACAAAAACACATAGAATTAGAGTTGAATAAGAGAAATGAAGATGAAAAAGAAACAGAAGAAATTTTAAATGAGAACAAAGAAAAGGATAAAAATGTAAAAGCAGAAGAGGTAAAGAAAAATAATAAACATAAAAATAAAAAGAATAAAAAAGTGAAAATAGGAGAGATGAAACATAAATGAATAAACAAGAACTGTTAAAAGATTACAAAAAGCAAGAAGATAAATTATGTTTGTCACAAGTATTAGACAAAATAGAAATATCATTAAAAAGAGAAAAAATTGAATATACAGATTTTTTAGATATGTATCAAGTATCTTTAGTAGAAAACTTTTTAAGAAAAATACAATTTCAAAATTTTAAACTATATGGTGGATATGAAGATGCAGAAAGAAAGGTATTGATAACTTTTCCCGAGAAATTTGCTGATAATATGCTAGAAAAAAATTATGATAAGATTTTAAAAGTTGTGAGAATACAATTACCAGAAGAAGAAAAAGGAAAATATTCACATAGAAACTATTTAGGTGGAATTGTGAAATTAGGATTGAAAAGAGAAAAAGTAGGAGATATTCTTGTGGGAGAAGAAGGGGCAGATATCATAACTGTTAGTGATTTCGCAGATGTTTTAAAAACACAATTACCATCTCTTACAAGATTTGAAAATGCGAAGATAGAAATAGAAAAGATACAAAATGTAAGAAAGTTAGAAATAAAGGTAGAAGAAGTTAGCATTATTGTTCCATCTTTACGATTAGACAATATCGTATCAGACCTAGCGAGAACCTCTAGAAGTAAAGCATCAGAAATTATTGCTCAAGAAAGAGTATTTGTAAATGGACAAAATGAAACTAAGAACTCAAAACAAGTAAAATGTGGAGATATCGTAACCATTAGAGGAAAAGGGAGATTTATTATTAAAGAATTTACAGGAACAACAAGAAGTGGAAGAACTGTGGTATTAGTAGAAAAATATGTCTGAAACATTGGGAACGTGTCAAAATGGACTAAAAATGTCAAAAAGAGCCAGACCTAAGATAATTAATTTGGGGGATATAAAATTATAAAATAGTCAATGATTTTCATTGACTATTTTTTCATAAGAATTGCATCATATTTGTTATCATAATATTGTTTCCTTCTGCCACATTCTTCAAAACCGAATTTTTGATATAAAGAAATCGCAGAAAAATTTTCTTCATTGACTTCAAGATGAATTGTTTTAATACCTTTTTCTTTGCAAATAGTAAGGATGTGATTTAGTAACAAAGTAGCAATTCCTTGCCTTCTATAATCTATTTTTACAGCAATATTCATAATATCTGCTTCATCTAATATGATTTTTATTCCAGCAAATCCAACTAATTTATTTTCTAATTTTGCACAGATAAATTGAGAAGTTTCACTTGTTAATTCATCTTTTAAAATATCCATATTCCAGAAATCATCAAAATCAGAAATATCTAAATTTTCTATATCAGTAATGTTCATATTTTCAATAATCATATTTTTTCCTTCTAATTGTCTTTGTGCCTGAGGCTTTTTTAAATAAAGAGGAAGAAGGTTTTTATCTTCACCTAATTGTGTATATTTAGTGACTCCAGCAATTCCTAAAGCATAGACATCAACAGTCTCCAAGCTAACATTGTCAGATAAAATAAAATTGGATGAACCTGTTTCAATCTTGTCTTTATATACTTCACAAGCATCTCCTACAAAAGTAATGGTAGAATTTGTATATTTATAATTTAAAAAAGTTAAACAATTTTCAACACTATCTGCTTTAGGACTTTCTAACAAAGTATATTGACTATTTTCTAATTGATATACAGCATAATAGCAATTATCATTTTTACAATCAATCATACTACAAATGATGCCATTTGTTTTTATAGAATAAGCCAATCCTTCAAGAGAAGAAATACCAACAGCAGGAATATCCAAACTATCTGAAAAAGCTTTAACAGTAGCAACTCCAATACGAATGCCAGTAAAAGAACCAGGCCCAATATCACAAACCAATAAATCCATTTGAGATAAAGTTAAATTGGTTTCTTCTAATATTTGTTTAATAAGTGGCATTAAAGTTTCTGAATGTGTTAATCCATTATTCAATTCTATTTTTTTTATTAAATTTTTATCTTCTAATATTGCAACACTACATATTTTGCTAGAAGTTTCTATACCTAATACTTTCAATCTAATCCTCCAACTTATTTAATAATTCATCATATTTTTCACCATAAGAAGTGATATTTAAAATTCTAGTATTTTCATCAACATCATTTCTTTCAAATTGGATATGTATATAGTCTTTTGGAAGAGCATCTTGAATAATTTCTCCCCATTCAATAATACAAATTCCATTATCAAAATATTCTTCCCCACCAATGGCATAAAATTCAAAAGAATCTTCTAAACGATACACATCAAAGTGGAAAATTTTTGTATCATCTTTTATATATTCATTAACGATGGTGAATGTAGGGCTAGAGATTTCATCTTCTAATCCGTAATATGTCAAAATACCTTCTGTTAATTTTGTTTTTCCTGAACCTAATTCTCCTGTTAAAACAATAGTGTCACCTTTTTGTAAGAAACTAGCTAATGTTTTTCCAAAATCTAATGTTTCTTTCTCGTTATGAGATACTAATTTTATATGTTTCATAATATACCTCTAAACTTATATTTTCAAGCAATATTATACTATACAATTAAAGATTTTACAATGCGTGTTTATTACATTTCTATGACATTCAAAAAAAATGTTGAAAAAAGTCTTTTGTTCATATATAATAAAATTGTATGAGAATTTAACAAAGGAGGAAGCATATGGATACATTTGCTAATTACATTTTAGACGAACAAGATATGGCTTCTAAAATGGAAATTACATACTATTTAGCAAAAAAGGCAAGAGTATTCTTTGACAAATCTGTTGTGTTTAAAACAGAAATAGCAAGAATGTTTGTAGACTATATGAAAATAGATGTAGATAAAAACTTAATTATAACTGCTTGTCTATTATGTAATTGTAAAAAAGTAGACAATGCTCAAGACATAGAAAAAATTCATTCATATGCAAAAGAAGGAGCAGATTATTTATTAACTTTAGGGTTTGACAGAAGATTTTGTAAAATATGTGAAGAAATTAATCGATATAGTAATAGTAATCCGAGAGAAAGAGAAAGTGATGTATTAGAGTTAGTAGATCAATTTGGAGGAATGTTATTAGATAGACCAGAAAGAATTGGATTTCAACCAGATGAAGCGATGGTGTTATTAGAACATAGAAATTTAAAAGATCAATATAATCGATTTTTACATACATTTGGAGAATTTGTTCAAATGATGGAACAAATAGAATTAAATGATTTAACTTCTATGAAATCTTTAAGAAGATTAGTAAAAATGCATAATGAATCAGAAAATATAAAAACTTTTATTAAAAAAGTATGTTATGAATATGAACCTAAAATAGATAAAGCAGTAGAAAATTATAGAAAAGAAATAAAAGGCGAAATGTTTAAAGATGCCAACAGACCATTATTTAGTGAAGAAACAACAAGAAAAATATTGGCACATATAGCAGAAGAAAATATGCAAGGTGAAAAATTAAAAAATGAAAATCAATAATTTTAAGGCGAGCATAGCTCGCTAATTTTTCTATATTCTTAGGAAAGTCATCCCATGAAATGGGTGAGTTTCCTTAGAAGATAGATATGGAAGAGTTAGATTTTCTTGTGCGACTTTGTCGCTTAGAAAATCTTAGTCTTGTTTTTTAGAAAAGAGGTATTAAAATGTACGAAATATTTGCAGATTTACATGTACACATAGGAAGAAGTGAAAATGGAAAACCAATCAAAATAACAGCAGCAAGATCTTTAAATTTTGCAAACATTGCAAAAGAATGTGCTCAAAAGAAAGGGATTCATGTTGTAGGAATTATTGATTGTGCATCACCATATGTGATAGAAGATATAGAGAATTTCTTAAAAACAGGAGATGCCTATGAATTAAAAGATGGAGGTATTATTTATAAAGATAAAGTTTGTATACTTTTAGGAAGCGAAGTAGAAACTTCAGAAGAAGGAAGAAATGGAAAAAAAGGTGCAGCACATAATATTTGTTTCTTTCCACATTTAACAGATATCAAAGGATTTTCAAATGAACTAAGTCATCATTTAAAAAATATTACCTTAAGTACCCAAAGGTCTGATTTATCAGGCTATGATTTAATTGATATGGTAGAAAGATATAATGGAATTTTAATACCTGCCCATATTTTTACACCACATAAAAGCTATTATGGAAATTGTACTGATAGATTACAATATATATTTAAAGAAAAATATGATAAAATATTTGCAGTAGAATTAGGATTAAGTTCAGATACTTATTTAGCAGATATGATTTCAGAATTAGAGAATAAAACTTTTGTTACAAATTCAGATGCACATTCTTTACCTAAGATTGCAAGAGAATACAATAAAATGCAAGTAGAAGATATTTCATTTAAGGAAATTGTAAAAGCTTTAAAAAATGAAGATGGAAGAAAAGTAGTGGCCAATTATGGATTAGATCCCAAACTTGGAAAATATCATAGAACGTATTGTGATGATTGTGAAAAAGCAATAGAAACAAAAGAACCAGTAGAAGTTTGCCCATATTGTGGTGGAAAAAATGTAACTTTTGGTGTTTTTGATAGAATTGAATTAATTCGTGATAAACAAGAATCTAAAAGCCCAGAAAATAGACCACCATATGTGTATCAAATTCCTTTAGGATTTATTCCAGGAGTTGGTGGAAAAACGATTACTAAATTATTAGATACCTTTGATACAGAAATGAATATTCTTCACAAATTATCAAAAGATGATATAGAAGCAGTTGTCGGAGAAAAAATTGCCAATACAATTGAAAAAGCCAGAAATGGAGAGTGTAAAGTACAATCTGGTGGGGGTGGAAACTACGGAAAGGTAGTTTAATCGTTATAATTTACAATATTATCTTTAGAAAGACAGGATATTTTTGAATTATCATATGTTATATTATAAAAAAATAGTTCTATAAATCTTCTTATCGAATACACATTATGTATAAACGATAAGGAGATTTTTATGAGAGAAAAGAGACAACTTAAAGTATTAAAAATAATTAAGGAACATGTGATAAACAATAAAAAAGAATATGTTATCACTTTTCTGATATTTGTTATGGGGATATTTAGTGGTGTTTTTTTTATCAATCATTTGCAAGAAACACCTAAGATAGAAATAACAAATTATTTAAATGAATTTATAGAAAAATTTAAAGGGCTAGAAAGCATAAACTGTATAGAATTGCTAAAAAATTCAATGATACAAAATACAGGATTAGCAGTTATTATTTGGTTTTTTGGAACAACTGTTATTGGAATTCCTATTGTTTTTGCTATTATTCTATACCGAGGATTTTGCTTAGGATATACGATTTCACTATGTATTACGATTATGGGAACAGGAAAGGGGATTAGCTTTGTATTTATAACGTTATTGTTGCAAAATATTTTATTAATTCCTGCTATTTTGGCATTAGCAGTAAGTGGAATAAAATTATATAAATCAATTGTAAAGAATAAGACGAAGGAAAATGTCAAAATAGAAATATTAAGGCATACCATATTTTCTACAATTATGTTAATTATACTAATTACTGCATCTGTTGTAGAAATATTTATGTCTACGAATTTACTAAAAATGCTTATTAAATATTTTTAAAAAATATCAAAAAATGTATTTACTTTTTTTTAATAGTTTGATATAACATATATAGTTTATGTAAATATAATTCAAAATATATAGAGGTAGGGGAAAAAAATGGAGAGACAATTAAAATTCTTTTTTAACTTTTTAGAGAATGATAAAAAATTATCAGATAATACGTTACAATCATACAAAAGAGATTTAAAGCAATTTAGAAAATACTTAGAGGAAAATGGAATTCACTATAATAGAGTAAAAGAAGAAGATATTGAAGATTACATAAAAATTCTACAAGATCAAGGAAAAAAAGCATCAAGTATTTCTAGATGTATTGCATCAATACGTTCATTCTATCAATTTGTATTAAAAAATAAGAAAATTAAAGTAGATCCAACGACAAATATTAAGTCTCCTAAAATAGAAAAAAGAACACCAAATGTATTAACAGCCAAAGAAGTAGAATTATTGCTAAAACAACCAGATAATGTAGACTTAAAAGGAATCAGAGATAAAGCAATGTTAGAGTTTGCTTATGCTACAGGAATGAGAGTAACAGAAATTATTTCTTTAAATATAGATGATGTTAACTTAGAAGAAGCTTATGTCATTTGCAAAAGTGGAAATAAACAAAGAATTATACCATTAGGATCAATGTCATTAAAAGCTTTAAAAGAATATATTGAAGAAGCAAGAGGAATCTTAATAAAAAATGAAGATGAAAAAGCACTATTTGTTAATGTGAATGGTGGAAGGCTTACAAGACAAGGATTTTGGAAAATTATTAAATTCTATAAAGAACAAGCACATATTACAAAAGATATTACACCACATGTTTTAAGACATTCATTTGCAACACATTTACTACAAAATGGTGCAGATTTAAGAGCCATTCAAACGATGCTTGGACATTCAGATATATCTTCTACACAAGTATATATGCAATTTCAAGATGAAGGATTAAGAGATATTTATAAAAAAGCACATCCAAGAGCTTAGATAAAAATGAACAGCTATTACCAATATAGCTGTTTTTTTGTTATATAATATTTATCATTTTTAAAAAAGGAAATACTTGTATATATAATAAAAGATATGGTAAAATATCATGTATGAGAAAAGCAAGTGTTAACGAAATCAAAGATTTCGATTACAATTGAAAACAATAGCAAAAAGAAAAGGTGGAAGAAATGAAAAAATCAATCATACTAAGAATAATTGTAGTAGGTGTGGTTCTATGTCTTTGCATTTTAGCTTTAACGATAGCATATTTTTTTAATACAGATATTGAGACAAGAGAACCAAAACAAATTATAGAAGAATGTGAAATACATACATATACATATAGAGAAAGAAATGTCTTTACAGTTACCCCAAAGGATGCAGAACAAAGTGATAATAAGAAATATATAGTATATTTTCATGGAGGTTCTTATGTAGCAGAAGCCACACAAAACCATTGGGCATTTTTAGAAAACATTGTAAAAGATACAGGATATACAGTGATTATGCCAGATTATCCATTAACACCAAAATACAATTATCAAGATGTATATCATATGGTAGAACCATTATATCAAGAAATTATAGAAAAAATTGGGAATGAAAATGTTATCCTAATGGGAGATTCAGCAGGAGGGGGATTAGCACTTGGATTATATGAAAAGATGGCAAAAGAAAGTGTAGCACTTCCTGGAAAAACTGTTTTAATTTCTCCATGGTTAGATGTAAGATTAGAAAATGAAAAGATTCAAGAAATAGAAAAACAAGATACTATTTTAAATAAGGAAGCCCTACGACTAGCAGGTATTGCTTATGCAGGAGCTGATGGAATCAATAGTTACTTAGTAAATCCAATTGATGGAGATGTGTCTACATTACAAAATATAAAAATATTCATTGGAAGAGATGATATATTAAATCCAGACTGTCATTTGTTAAAAGAAAAAGCAGATGCTGTAAATGGTGATGTAGAAATCAATGAATATGAAAATGCAAAACATATTTGGATTATTGATCATAATTCTGAGGAGAAAATCACAAAGCAAGCATATAATGATGTTATAGAAGAATTGAAAGATGATTAAGGAGAGAAGTTGAAAATGATTACAATCTAGGTTGTAGAAAAACTTTAATTTTCCAACCGAATTGATGCCTTTGAGAGGAATGGTAATAAAATGAATGATAAAAAAGAAAAATTATATTGGAGAAGATTAGATAATTCCGCAAAAATATTTCCCATATCTGCTGGAAAAAGATATAGTACAGTTTTTAGATTATCTGTTGTTTTAAAAGAAGCCATACAACCAGATATATTACAAATAGCACTAGAAAAAGCATTAGAAGAGTATGAATTTTTTAGAGTTCGATTAAAGAGTGGATTTTTTTGGAACTATTTGGAATATAACCCGAAAAAGCCAATTGTAGAACAAGAAAAGGAATATCCTTGCAAGTATATAGAACCAAAAGAAAATAATCAATACTTATTTAAAGTTACCTATTTTGATAAAAAAATAAATATTGATATATTTCACTCTTTAACAGATGGAAATAGTGGCATCATGTTTTTTAGAGAAATTGTCTATAATTATATAGAAATGTCTCATAAAGAAGAATTCCAAGAGGAATTAAGAATTAAAAGAAAATTTGACTTATCAACAGAAGATAGCTATATAAAAAATTATAATAAAAAAGCAAAAGGAAATAATTCGTCTAAAAAAGCATATAAATTAGCAGGAAGAAAAATCAAATTCGGTGCGATTTCAGCAATACATGAAATTATAGATTTACAGGAATTAAAACAAGAGGCAAAAAGCCATAATGCAACCATTACACAATATTTAACTGCTGTTCTAATATATGCCATCTATCAAGCTAATTATTTAAAAAATAAAGGAAAAAAGCCAATAAAAGTATGCATACCAGTCAATTTAAAGAAATATTTTCCTTCAAATACAATTTCTAATTTTTTTTCATATATAACAGTAGAAGCACAAATGCAAAAAGAGCATTTAGATACATTTGATAAAATATTAGAATTTGTAAAGAAAGACTTTGAAGAAAAATTAATGCCAGAAGAAATCCAAAAAACGATGTCAGGAAATGTAAAATTAGGAACAAATCTATTTATTAAAATAATACCATTAGTATTAAAAAAGCCAATTGTGAGATTAAGTTATTTAGAAATTAGAAAATATACAACAACAACATTTTCGAATATAGGAAGAATTGGTATTATTGGTAAATATCAAAAATATATAGAAGATTTTCTTATGTTAATTGCACCTGAACCAGTAGAAAAAATTAAATGTTCTGCATGTTCATTTGAAAATCATATTGTATTTACCTTTACATCCATTTTAGATGATTGTAGTATAGAAAAAGTATTTTACAAATTTTTAACACAAAAAAATATCCATGTCAGAATAGAAAGCAATGAAATTTTAGATATAAAAGATGGTAAAGAATCATAAAAAGCAAAAGATAAATACATGAATTTTTATTGCAAATCTAATAAAATTATAAACATTTTATACAAAGAAAGGAATTACTTATGCTATATCCTAAAAAATTAAGTAGTAAAAAAAGTAATTTATTGATAAAAATATTATTAGGTGTATCATTGATAATTGCTATTATATTAACAATTATTAACAAATTAACAACACCTGAAGTTCATTGGGCAGCCCTTGCTAATAGTGGAATTATTTACATATGGATAACTGTCAGATATTCTATAAATAAAAGGACCAATATCGCAGGGCATGTTATGATACAAGCCATTGCTATTTCAATTCTAACAACTTACATAGATTATAATTTGGGATTTAAAGGTTGGTCTTTAGAAATTTCCATTCCGATTATTATCATGATAGCCAATGTAACTATGTTGGTATTAACGATTGTTAGTCATAGAAAATATGTAAGATATGCAATATATCAATTGATTATTTGTATATATAGTATGATACCAATTTATTTTATACAAAAAGAATTAATTGATAATTATATTTTAAGTTATATAGCTATCGGTATTTCTATTGCAAATTTTATTTTAACAATTGTTCTTTCAGCAAAAGATGTGAAGGAGGCAGTTGTTAGGAAATTTCATATGTAATGTCCCAAATGTCGCATAGAGATCGTTTTTCTGTGCGACATTTGTCCCATAGAGAAACGAACTCTGTGGGACATTTCTAAACAATAAGCTTGCTATTTATCAAACAATATGATATATTATTAACATAATTATTTATAATTAAATTCAAAAAAGCTTAAATCAAAAATTTATATCTAAAAATTCCATGATGAAAAAGTGTAAGTATTATTTAATAAAATAGGAAGTGATGTAAAATCATTTATAATAGTGATTATGTTTTTTATTTATTATTTTTTATAGTTTCAATCTCATCTTTTTTATATTAAAATTTTTAATCTAATAATTTATAAATTTCATATTTTATTTTTTAAAAGTTAAATCTGATAGATTCTAAAAGGTAATTTAATTATAAGTAATTATAAATGATTAAGAAGGAGGAATTACGTGAAGCAAAAAGAAAACAAACCTACCAAAGAAAAAACAAAATTATTATCTCCCAAATTAGACGTTGTATTTCAAGCATTATTTGGAGAAGTAGGAAATGAAAGAATTACAAAAAAATTTCTAGAAGCAATATTAGATAAGAAATTAGAGGATGTGGATTTAAGTAGGAATATTGTTTTAAGAAGAGAAAAGCCAAAAGATAAAATGGGAATATTAGATGTTTTAGTCAAAATTAATCAAAAAGAATATTGTAATGTAGAGATGCAAATGATAGAAAAAGATAATTTAATAGAAAGAATATTGTACTATTGGTCAAGAATCTATGGGAGAAACTTAAATAGTAGTGATGATTATATAGAATTGAAAAGGACAATTGGAATACTAATTGTAAATTTTGAAATAAAAAAATTAAAAGAATTAACATATCATAGTAAATGGCAGATCATAGAAGAAAAGGAGAGAAAGTTAGTCTTGACAGAACATTTGGAGTTACATATAATAGAGATACCAAAGATATATAAGATAGGAAAAAATGAAGAAACAGAAGAATTAGTAAAATGGATAAATTTTATAGAAAATCCAGAAAGTAAGAAGGTGGGGGAATATATGAAAGACAATGAAGAGATGAAAGAGGCAAAAGAAAAGTTAGAAGTGATGAGTGAAGATGAAAGAATGCAAATTTTAGCCGAATTAAGATTAAAAGCAATTAGAGATGAAAAAGCAATCAAAAGATTTGCAATCAAACAAGGGATGGAAGAAGGAATGAAACAAGGAATGAAGCAAGGAATAGAACAAGAAAAAAAAGAAATAGCAAAAAAAATGAGAGAAGAAGGATTAGATATAGACATAATTAAAAAAGTAACAGGATTAACAGAAGAAGAAATCAATGCATTGTAAAAGTCAAAAGAGTATAACTCAAGGTAGAGGTGAAATATGAAGTCCAATATTTTTAAATATATATTTATTATATTTGTCATTATCATTGTTGTTGTTGCATTTTTTGTTATCAGAAATAACGAAAGTGAACAAGAGACACGAGAAGAAACTACAAGTACAGAAAAAGAGATTATAAGACAAATCCGATTAGGAATTGCACAATGTGATACATTAAATCCATTGTTAACTACGAATAAAAATGTTCAAGATATCACCAAATTAATTTATGAACCATTAGTGGATATATCATCAGACTATAAGGCAACACCAATGTTGGCAACAGAGTGGGCAAAACAAGATGCAACCACATATATTATCAAATTAAGAGAAAATGTGAAATGGTCAAATGGAGATAGATTTACAGCAATAGATGTTCAATTTACCTATGATAAATTAAAAGAAAATTCTTCTATATATTCAAGTAATCTACAACATGTTACAACACTAGAAATTGTAGATGATTATACAATAAAAATGTATTTAGACCAAGAAGTTCCATTTTTTGAATATTATTTAACTTTTCCAATACTATCTAAAACATTTTATGACACACAAGATTATTACAATACGGGAATTGTATCAGTCGGAACAGGAAAATATAAAGTAGAAAGTGTAGAGGAAAATTATATAGAACTAACAAAAAATACTAATTGGTGGGATAGAGATACAGAATTATCATTAGAAGAAATTACAGTTAATGTATATGATTCTGTGGGAGAATTATATAATGCCTTTAAATTAGGAAATGTAGATATGGTTAATACCAATAATATGAATATACAAAACTATATAGGAACAATGGGATATAGTACAAAAGAAATAAAAGGAAGAGAACATGATTTTCTAGTTTTAAATACACAAAATACTTTATTAGCAAATCAGGAAGTAAGAAGAGCAATTGCTTATTCAATAGATAAAAATAATATAGTATCAAATGTTTTTCAAAATAAATATTACACTTCAAGCTTTCCACTAGATTTTGGTTCATGGTTATACCAAGAGCAAGACGGAAGTTCTGGATATAACCCTGAACAAGCTAATCAAATTTTATCAGAAAATGGTTGGAGTTATAGAAATAATTCTTGGCAAAAAACGATAAATAGAAGAACACAAAGAATTGAACTAAATCTTATTGTAAAAGCATCAAATTCTACACAAATATCTGTGGCGGAAAATATAAAAACACAATTAGCAAATCAAGGACTTAGAATCAATATTCAGCAATATTCTGATGAGCAATATAATCTTGCAATACAAAATAAATCTTATGATATGATTTTATGTGGTATGAATTTATCACCAAATCCGGATATGTCACTATTTTTTGGAGAAGGCAATTTAGCAAATTATACGAATGAAGAAGTTACCAATTTGATGAATGAAGTAAAAAATACAACAGATGAAGAAACGATAAAAAATGATTATGCAAGACTTGCAGAAATTTATAAAACAGATATACCATATATTAGTTTATATACGAATAAACATATAATAGCATATAATACAGAATTGGTAGGAGAAATTAATTCTAATTGGTTTAATCCATTTTGTGGAATAGAAACATGGTATAGATAAAGAAAATAAAAAAATTAAAAATAAGTATTGACAAAACAAATTTTTGATATATAATAACAATATCAAACAAAAGTTCAAAAAATGAGGAGGAAAATTATGAGTGAGAATGCAGAAAAAAAGAAGGCATTAGAAGCAGCAATGAGTCAAATAGAAAAACAATTTGGTAAAGGTTCTGTTATGAAATTAGGAGAATTTAAAGCAATGGAAATAGAGGCAATTCCAACAGGTGCCTTAAGCTTAGATATTGCATTAGGAATTGGAGGAGTACCTAGAGGAAGAATTATAGAAGTATTTGGACCAGAATCTTCAGGTAAAACAACGTTAGCATTACATATTATTGCAGAAGCACAGAAAATTGGAGGAGAAGCAGCATTTATTGATGCAGAACATGCGTTAGATCCAGTTTATGCAAAAAAATTAGGTGTAGATATAGATAATTTAATTGTATCTCAACCAGATACTGGAGAACAAGCATTAGAAATAACAGAAAGTTTGGTTAGAAGTGGAGCTTTAGATGTTATTGTAGTAGACTCAGTAGCAGCATTGGTTCCAAAAGCTGAAATAGACGGTGACATGGGAGATTCACACATGGGATTACAAGCAAGACTTATGTCACAAGCGTTAAGAAAATTAGCAGGTGCAATTAATAAATCTAAAACAGTATTAATCTTTATAAATCAATTAAGAGAAAAAATAGGAGTTATGTTTGGAAATCCAGAAACAACAACAGGTGGTAGAGCTTTGAAATTCTATGCATCAGTTAGAATGGATATTCGAAAAATAGAAAATATTAAGCAAGATGGAGAAGTAAAAGGAAATAGAGTAAGAGTAAAAGTAATAAAAAATAAAGTAGCACCACCATTTAGAGAAGCTGAATTTGATATTATATATGGAGAAGGAATTTCAAAAGAAGGTAATATTCTAGATATGGCTGTTAATTTAGATATTGTAGAAAAAGCAGGTTCTTGGTTTAGCTATAATGGAGAAAGAATAGGACAAGGAAGAGAAAATGTTAAGAAATACTTAAAGGAAAATCCAAAAATGCTAGAAGAAATAGAAGGAAAAGTAAGACAAGATTTTGAGAAAGTATTTGAAGAAAGCTTAGGAGAAGAATTGCCTGAAATTGATATGGATGATGATGAAGAAGAATAAAATTTAAAAAAGAGATACAAAAGTATCTCTTTTTTCAGTTTTGATTGTTTGGTCGATTACGTAATGTTTAAAATAATATATGATTAACCTTTTTAGCATTGGGGCTGAACTATAACATGAGACAGAAAAAGTTATCATGAAGCAATATTTGTTATTGATATTTTGAAATCTTTATAGTAAAATATAAGGAAAGAATGTGTTTACAAAGCAAATATGGGAGAGAAAAGATGAAAGAAAGATATAGAACTTTATCAGCCGTTATGTTAATGTTAATGAGGAAAGAAAATGGAAAAGAAGAAATTCTGTTGCAAAAAAGAAAAAATACAGGATATATGGATGGTTATTGGGATTGTTCAGCAAGTGGACATGTTGAAAATATGGAAAGCATGAAAATGGCGATGAGAAGAGAAGCAAAAGAAGAATTGTGTATTGATATTGATATGAAGGATTTAGAGTTTGTTTCACTAATACATAAAATAAATGGAGAAGACACGATTTATTATAATGGTTATTTTAAAACAAATAAATGGAAAGGGGAACCTAAAATTGGTGAACCTAACAAAGATGAAGAAATAAAATGGTTTAATATTCATGACATTCCAGAAAATTTAATAGACGATAGAAAAGAAGCGATTAAAAATTATATACAAAAAATACCATATAGTGAATTTGGTTGGGATGAAAGAAAACAAGGGTAAAGGTGAATATTATGATAAAATTACTAGCAAGTGATTTAGATGGAACAATTGTATCTAATAATCAGATAACAACAGATGATTTGGAAGCAGTTGAAAGATTAAAACAAACAGATGTAAAATTTGTGATTTGTACAGGAAAGACATATGTAATGACAAAAGATATATGTCATCAATTAGAACCAGCATATGGTATTTTTGGAAATGGAACACAAATTATGAATATACAAACTGGTAAAGAAATTATTAGAAATACGATAACAAATACACAAATAATGGATTGTTTAAAAATTGCCAAAAAACATCATTTACATATACATATTTATACAGATCATAAAATTATCGCACAAGAAAAATTAGATTATATGGCTTATAGAAATTATATTTTATACAAAGATCAAGTAGAATTTGAAATAGTGGATTCTATAGAAAATTATATAAAAGAAAAAAATCCCAATATATTGAAATTGATTTTATCTGGGGAAAAAGAGTTATCAAAAGTAAAAAATGAAATTGAATCAAAAGAGAAGGTAACAGCTATACGAATAAAGAAATGTGGACAATATATAGATAAAGTTGTTGGTAAAGAATATGAATATTTAGATATTGTACCTAAGCATATAACAAAATATCAGGCTTTAATGCAATTAAGTATATATTTAGGGATATCAATGGAACAAATTATGGCAATAGGAGATAATATCAATGATATAGAAATGATAAAACATGCAGGAATTGGGGTGGCAATAGGAGGTAGTTATAAAAGAGTACAAAATGTTGCTACATATGTAACCAAAAATACAGTAAAAACAGGAGGATTTGCAGAAGCAGTTGATAAATTTTTAATAGAAACAAGGAGTGAAAATGTATACAGTAGAAGAATTTGATAAACAAAAAACAAAAGTATTAAAATATATATTATATAAAAAAAGAAGTGAAAATGAAATCAGAAAAAAATTCGAAAAAGAAATAGAAGAAAATTTGTTGGAAGATATTATTGCTTATTTAAAAGAGGCGAAATACATAGATGATAGGGAATATATTAGAAAAACAATTAATAATTTTATGGCTTTAAAAAATTTGTCTATACGTGAAATTGAATATAAGCTATATAGTAAAGGAATTAGAAAAGAAGATATAGAAGATTATATTTATGAAAATAAAGAAGAACTAAATCAATATGAAATAAAATCAGCTAGAAATATTACCAATAAAAAAGTAACATCATTGGAAATAGAAGAAATCAAACAATATCTAATGAAAAAAGGATATAAAAGAGAAAATGTAAATACAGCGTTAGAAGATATATAAATAGATAATATTAAAATTATTTATAAGGAGAAAAAGAGGAGAGAAACAATGTCTATATTAACATTAGAAACAAAAAGATATGCTATTAAGATAGAGAATTTTGAAGGTCCTTTAGATTTATTATGTCATTTAATTGAAAAAAATAAGATGGATATTTATGACATTCATTTAAATGAAATTACAGACCAATATATACAATACTTAAATCAGATGGAAAAAATGAATTTAGAAATTGCTAGTGAATTTGTCGTTATGGCATCAACTTTATTATATCTAAAATCAAAGAATTTACTTCCAAAACAAGAAGAGGAAGAAGAAGAATTAACAGAAGAAGAATTGATTAGAAGAATTATCGAATACAAAAAGTTTAAAGAAATTAGTAAAGTATTAAAACAAAAGTATATACAAAATGGAACTCGATATTATAAAAATCAGGAAGATATTGAACTTCCGAAACAAAAAATAAAAAAAGACTATGATAATATGGTTATTCCAGACATATATAAAAACGTAATAGCAAAAAATCGTGCAAAAATCAATCAAAATGCCAAAAATATTGAAAAAATTGCATTAGTAGAAAATTATACAGTTGCTAGTAAGGTAAAAGAAATGTTTAAAGTACTGGTTAAACAAAAAAGATTTGTGTTTAATAAATTATTTTCGTTAAATAAGCATAATAAGCAAGAAGTAGTAACTGCATTTAGTGGGTTATTAGAAATGTCAAGAAGGAAAAAAGTAGAAACTAAACAAGAAGAATTATTTGGAGATATTACGGTAGAAAAAACAAAAAGGGCATAACTATGTTTAAAAAGATAAAAAAAGGAAAAACTAATATAAATTGCTTTATAAAAAGGAGGCAAGTATATTGGTTTTTCTTTTTATTATGTGGATTATCCTTGTAGTTGCATTGGTAATTATAACAGCTAAAATAGAAGTAAAAATTGTAGATTTTGTTATAGACTCACAAAATAAAGAACATATTTCTGATAAATATAAAATTATTACAAAAATAAAAATCTTTGGAAATATACCGATTATAAAGTTTACACTAAATAAGATTAAAGTAAGAAAAATACAAAAATTAAGGAAGATGAATGAAAAAGTAAAACAATTAGAGAGGGATATTTTGAAAAATGAAAATAAGTTTGATAAGAAAATAATGAAAGGATTAAAAGAATTTAGTAAAGGTATCTATGTGGAGAATTTAGAGGTAGAAGTAAAATTAGGAACAGAAAACGCATTTTTAACATCTATGTTAGTTGCTTTTTTTTCCAGCATATTAGCTCTTCCTTTTTCAAGAATTTATGTAAAAGAAAAGAATATTGTATATAAAATTGAACCAGTTTATGGGAATGAAAATTCTATAAAAATTGAAATTTCTGGTATATTTCAAATAAAACTGATACATATTATAAATACCATATATGTATTAAATAAAAAAGGAGGAAGGAAAAATCATGAGCGAACATCCAATAGAAGGTCTTATGACTACAGCTATGAATAGTATTCAAGATATGATAGATGTAAATACTATTATAGGGGAGCCAATTGAAACATCTAATAATATTGTCATTATCCCTATTTCAAAAGTATCATTTGGATTTGCAGCAGGTGGAAGTGAATTTAAAGGAGAAACTGTTGATGAGTATAGAAAAAGAGAAAAAGAAGAAGAGGTACAATACAGATTACCATTTGGAGGTGGTTCAGGAGCAGGAGTTACGATTAATCCAATAGCATTTTTAGTTATTCAAGGGGAAAGTGTAAAACTAATGCCTGTTAATTATAGTTCATCAATAGACAAACTTTTAGATTATATTCCAGACTTATTAGATAAAACAAATAATATGATTAACAAATGTATGCAAAAGTCAAAAGATAAAGAAAAAACAAAAGAAGAAACTAAAGATAAGGAACAAGAAAAAACAAAAAAAGTAAAAATGGATAGAAATAGAATAGAAGAAGATTTAGATGAAAGTAGACATATAAAAGAAAGGATAGAAAAAACAAAAAAACCAATAGAAGAAGAAATTACGTATGAGTATGAATATGATGAAACATTAGATGATGACGAATAAAAAATAATAATTTTATTTATAAATGTAATGGATTGCTAATAGTATGTAGTTCATTACATTTTTTCCGTATACAACAAGGTTAAGTTTCTTATATTAAAAAAAGAATTATCTTAGAGATATAAGAAAAAGACAAAATTTTACAGAAAATGACATTGACAAATATAAAAGAAAATATTAAAGTGGCATTATAGGCTAAATAGCTTTTTACAATAGATAAAATTTCATGAATTATAAATAGAAAGGATGGAGGAAAATGTTAAGAAGGAGAAAAGGTTATTTTGAATTTCGGCTGATAAAGCCAGAAGAATGTACAACAGAAAACAATATAAAGATACAAGTGAAGATTCCAGATAAGGGATTTGTAGAAAACCTTCAGTTAATCTTTTATCAGTTTGATAAAATTGTAGAAAAGGTAAATCTGCAATACCAAGGAAAGGAAGAAGAACAATCAGAAGAAACGAAAAGTGTGTACTCAGCTAAATTTAAGCTGAGTAAGTCAGCGATATACTGGTTCTATTTTACCCTTTGCATAGAGGGAGAACAGTACTATGTTTATCAAGAAGAATTTTTAACAACACAGAAAAAAACAGAAGTATATCCAAACGAATACTGTTGGAGGCTTAAGGTTAAGGATGTAAATCTGAAGGAATATCCAGAATGGAAAGGCCGGATGATTTATCAGATTATGCCGGATAGGTTTGCTATTGGCAGTAATGGTATTATTCCAGTAAAAGGAAGAAAGATTAAAGACTGGGATGATAGAATGCCAGATTGGAAACCGGATTCGGACGGTATTTATCGGAACGAGTATTTTTATGGTGGTAATTTACAAGGCATAAAAGAAAAATTGCCATATATAAAAGAACTGGGATTTAATGCGATATATATAAATCCAGTTTGTAAAAGTAAAAATTATCACCATTATGAGGCAGAAGATTTTTGGCAAATAGATCCTATGCTGGGAACTTGGAGGGATTTAGAGGAACTCTGTGCAGAAGCAAAGAAACTAGGAATGAAGGTTATATGTGATATGGCATTTAACCATACATCAGATGAGCATGAATATTTTAAATCAGTAATATCTGATGTAAATTCTCCCTATAGAAGATTTTACATCTTCAAAGAGGGAAAAATAGTTACATGGGCTAACTATAGCAATATGCCAGAGCTTAACAAAAAAAATCCGGAAGTGCAAAAAGAATGCATTAACATCCTAAGGAAATATATCAGTGTAGGAGTAGATGCCTTTAGGATGGACTTAGGAGATATATTGCCAAGAGAATTTCTTTTAGCAGTCGTAAAAGAAATTCAAAAAGAGTATCCACAAATCATTTTTATTAATGAAATGTGGGACATTGCGACTGAACGAGAAAACCCGCAAATCTTTGACGGACAGACAAATTCTTTAATGAATTATCCTATAAGAGATGCGATTATTCGTTGGGTAAGATGGGGAAAGTGGGAGCATTTTCTGTACAACTTTAGAAGAGTGTATGGAGAATATCCCAAATCTGTGTCAGATATATTAATGAATGTTATAGCGACGCATGACACAGTAACCTTAATGACATCGTTAGTTGGAGAACTCATGAATCCAGACCCATATAAGAAACTGGATGATATTGAAGGTCCTTGGAGGCATCCAGATGCTGATTTTGAAACTTTTGAATTTAGGAGTTACTCAGCAAGCCATGATGAATTATCAAAATATAAAAAAATTGTGGCAAGAAGGAGTGCTAAAATAGCACTACCGATATGGTACACTTTTCCAGGAAATCCTAGTATGCTTCAGGGAGCGGAGAATTGTGTCACGGGATACAAAGATCCATTTTGTCGGAAAGATATGGATTGGGAGAATCCTGATTTGGATATGCATGCGTATATCCAGAAATTAAACCATTACCGGCAGGATAATATAGATATCTTGGGTGATGGTGAGCCAAGAGTCAGAAAAATCGATGAAAGATTTATGCTGACAGAAATGTATTCAGAAAAAGGAAACATTCTCTTATTCTCAAACAATACAGATCAAGTGATTACCAATAATCATTTTAGAGAGTATAGGGAAATATTTAGTGAAAATAGTACGAAAGATAAAATTGGTGAGTATGGAACACTCATTTTAAGAAGAGATAAATAAATTCAAAATATCTTTTGTACTTTTTAATCCAAAAGGGACAGGCATCGTGCCTGTCCTTTTTGTTAATTTTTTGAACGAGTTGGCACGTCCTAATGTTCAATTGTCGAAAACTTCTTATAAAACGACAAAACTTCTTAAATTTCACTCTTGGAAAATATTGGAAAAAAGAATATAATACAAGAAGAATTTTAAAGGAGGCTATGATGGAATCGAAATTTTATGAAGAGGACAAGTTATTAATTTTTAGAATCACAGATGAAATTGATGATTTTAGTGTTCAAAAGATAAGGAGGAGAGCGGATTATGACATTGAAAGATATATGCCTAGAAAAGTTATATTTGATTTTAATAGTGTTACATTCATGGATAGCGCAGGGATAGGATTAATTATTGGAAGGTATAAGTTTGCAAAAATGTTGGGAAGTAAAGTAGAACTTGCCAATTTAACAAGTAATATTAAAAAAATATTTGAAATGAGTGGAATTTTAAGATTAATACCAATTACAAACTTAGAAAATGAAAAATATACAAACAAAATTGGATAATTTTATTTAGAAAAAGGTTATAGGAATACCTTATGAAAAACCTAAATATATATTAAAAGGAAAAGAAGATGAAAAGTGAAATTGAAAATGAAATGAAATTAGAATTTATTAGTAAATCTGCAAATGAAGCATTTGCAAGAATTACAGTAGCCGCTTTTGCATCACAATTGGACCCAACCATTGAAGAATTAGCAGATATTAAAACAGCTGTATCTGAAGCAGTAACCAATTGTATTATTCATGGATATGATAAAAAACAGGGAATTGTTAAAATATTTGCCAGGTTAAAAGAAAACGAGATTTTAATAGAAATATCAGATAAAGGAAAAGGAATCGAAAATATCGATATGGCAAAAGAACCATTATATACGACAAAACCAAATCTAGAGAGATCAGGTATGGGATTCACCATTATGGAAAGTTTTATGGATGAAGTGGATGTGGAATCTGTTGTAGGTCTAGGAACAAAAGTAACAATGAGAAAGATTATAAAAAATAAATTAGAAAATGAGGAATCTGATGATGAGTTTGAAATGATTACAAAAGAATAGAGGTAAAATATGTTTGAAAATAGCGTAGAAGCAATTAAGAAAGCACAATCTGGTGATAAGTATGAAATGGAAAGAATGATTAGAGATAATAATGGACTTATCTGGAGTATTGTTAAAAGATTTAATGGAAGAGGATATGATTTAGAAGATTTATACCAGATAGGGTGTATGGGATTTATAAAATCAATCAAAAGATTTGATACCAATTATGATGTGAAATTATCTACATATGCAGTTCCTTACATGATAGGAGAAATAAAACGATATATACGTGATGATGGGCCGATAAAAGTTAGTAGAAGCATTAAAGAATTAGGAATGAAGATAAGAGAATTACAAAAGGAAAGTATAAACAAAAAAGGAAAGGAATTGACGATTGAAGAATTAGAAAAAGAATTAAAAATTTCGAAGGAAGATATCGGATTAGCATTAGAAGCAAACAATACAGTAGAATCTATAGATGGAAAATTTTATACAGACAATAAAGATGGAAATAGTATTAACTTAATAGAAAGAATTTCATCAGATAAAAACGAAGAAGAATGTATCACAAATAAATTAGCAATCAAACAATTAATAGAAGGATTAGAAGATAGAGATAAAGAAATCATATTTTTAAGGTTTTACAAAGATAAAACACAGTCGCAAGTAGCAAAAATTCTTGGAATTACACAAGTACAGGTGTCAAGATTAGAAAGAAAAATTTTAGAGAATATGAAAATGAAGCTAATTTCGTAAAGAGGTGATAGGTTGAAGAAAGTTTTTATCTATTTTTTTGCTTTTTTATTTATCTGTTTTGTTCTACCAGCATTATTTACTAAATCAGAAATAAATGCATCATCAAAAGTAGGGAATGAAGAAGAGAATGCAGATGGAAATGTAGAAAAAGTTTCAGAAGCATACATATACAACCAATATGGAACCATTCAATTGTTACATACAGATACGAATGAGGTAGAAGAAGTTGCTTTAGATACCTATCTTTGTCATGTGGTATCAGCAGAAATGCCAGTTGATTTTGAAAAAGAAGCTTTAAAAGCCCAAGCAATTGTGGCAAGAACCTATACAATTTATAAAATAAATAATAAAAAACACGATAATGCAGATATTTGTGATGATTCCAATTGTTGTCAAGCATGGATATCAAAAGAAGATAGATTAGCAAAATGGGACGAAGACAAAGAAGCAAAATGGAATAAAATAGAAGAATGTGTGAAAGAAACTCAAGGAAAAATCATTACCTATGATCATCAACCAATTAATGCGTTTTTTCATTCTAATAGTGGAGGAAAAACAGAACTTCCAGTAGATGTTTGGGGAGGCGGTAGCAATATGCCATATCTTCAGGTTGTTGAAACAGCAGGAGAAGATGGATACTCGCAATATAATTCAGAAATAGACTTGACGAATGAGGAAATATTACAAAAATTAAAAGAAAAATATGTAGATATTCAAATTGATTTTAATAATGAGGATGATATAAAAATATTAGAATATACAAGTAGTGGAAGAGTAAAAACAATTAAATTTGGCAACCACGAAATTTCAGGCACAGAAGCAAGAACTATATTTGGATTACGTTCTACTAATTTTGAAATATCAAAAGAAGAAGGAAAAATAAAATTTATAGTTATCGGATATGGTCATGGTGTAGGAATGAGTCAAACAGGAGCAGATAGTATGGCGAAAAATGGAAGTACGGCAGAAGAAATCATTAACCATTTCTATGTTGGTGTAGAGATTAAAGATGTGAATTCACTTTAATTTATAATTTTTTGAAAATCAATATTTAAAAATGTATATTCTTTAAAAAAAAGGAAATACTTGTAATAATAAAGTATTGAAGGAGGATTATATGAAAAAGGATATTCATTTAAAAAATATAGGGGAAAAAAATATAAATGATAAAATTATATCTTATGTAGTTATGGGAGCAATTGTTGTTGCGATTATCATTATTTCGCTTCTATTATATAGCCAAAAAATTAATAAAGATGTAAAAGATGAAACAATGACATTAGATCAAATGACAGATGCAATTGGAAAAACAAATGAAATTGTTGAAGAAGCAGAAAGTGCTAGTACAGAAATAGGAAAAACAGTTGAAGAGGCTCAAGAAGAAGAAAAAGAAGAAAACATTATACAGAATCAAACAACACAAAATATAAATAGTAAGGAAAGCATGGAAAGTAGTAATGTAGACACAAATACAACAAAAAATGGAACTAGTGAAGAGAATTTAAAAACAACAGAAGTAAAAGAATTATCATTTGAAACACCGGTAGAAGGAGAAATTGTAAGAGAATTTGCACAAGATAATTTAATATATTCAGAAACATTAGAGGAATGGGTTACACATAGTGGAATAGATATAAAAGCAGATAAAACAACAGTTATAAAAGCAGCTGAAGCAGGTGTGGTTAAATCTATAAAAAATGATCCTAGATATGGGTTAACAATTGTAATAGAACATGATGATACATTCCAAACGGTATATTCTAATTTGTTGACTTCTGAATTTGTTGTGGAAGGAGAAAACGTTGAAAAAGGACAATCTATAGGAACTGTTGGAAATAGTGCTGTATTTGAAATAGCAGACGAGCCACATTTACATTTTGAAATATTAAAAGACTCTATTGCAGTAGATCCTTCTATTTATATCAAATAATAATTGACGAAGTAAAACATGTATGATAAAATATAATAAGCTTAAAACCTTGTTATATAGTGATTTTCAAACGCAAGGAGTAATATGATAAGAAATATAATATGATAAAGAAGAGGGAATGAAAAAATGAAGTTAGGAATCGTTGGATTACCAAATGTAGGAAAAAGTACATTATTTAATAGTATAACAAAGGCAGGTGCAGAATGTGCCAACTATCCATTTTGTACAATAGAACCAAATGTTGGTGTTGTACCTGTTCCAGATGAAAGATTAGATGTATTAACCAATATGTATCATCCACAAAAAACCACACATGCAGTTATTGAATTTGTGGATATAGCAGGATTGGTAAAAGGAGCAAGTAAGGGAGAAGGATTAGGAAATAAGTTTTTATCACATATTCGTGAAACAGATGCTATATGTGAAGTGGTAAGATGTTTTGAAGATTCTAATATTGTACATGTTGATGGAAGTATAGATCCAGTAAGAGATATTGAAACCATTAATTTAGAATTAATATTTGCAGATATAGAAACAGTTAATAAGAGATTAGATAAAGCAAAGAAAAACTTAAAAGCAGATAAAAAATATCAAGAAGAAATCAATTTGTTAGAAAAAATAAAAGAAAATTTAGAAAATGGAATTTCAGCAAGGGCTATAGATTTTAATGAAGATGAACAAGCCTTAGTAAAAGATATGTTTTTATTAACAACCAAACCAATTTTATATATTGCCAATGTATCTGAAGAACAACTTGGTGATGCGGAAAATGACTTAAATGTCAAAAAAGTAAAAGAATATGCTGCAAAAGAAAAAGCAGAAGTAATACCATTATGTGTAAAAGTAGAAGAAGAATTATCAGGGTTAGAAGATAATGATAAAAAAGAAATGTTAGAAATGTTAGGTTTGGAAGAATCAGGATTAGATAAGGTTATAAAGAAAAGCTATGATTTATTAGGATTAATGTCATTTTTAACAGCAGGAGAACCAGAAGTAAGAGCTTGGACAATCAAGAAAGGAACAAAGGCACCACAAGCTGCAGGAAAGATACATTCAGATATAGAAAGAGGATTTATCAAAGCAGAAGTGGTTTCATTTAAAGATTTAGTAGGACAAGGTTCAATGGTGGCAGCAAGAGAAAAAGGCTTAGTCAGATCAGAAGGAAAAGAGTATGTTATGCAAGATGGAGATATTGTTTTATTTAAATTTAATGTGTAATATATGTCATTTCTTTGTAATAAAAATGTAACAAAAAAAATCAAAAAAATGTATTGACGAAAAAATAAAATAAGTATATTATAAGGATAACGTAAACAAAAGATAGAAATAGTGTGTTTATGGACTTGCAATTATTAAAAAAACGTGCTATAATAATAATTGTTTATAGAGTAATTTAAAAAATATACTATTTGAAGTAAGGAGAGGTAATATGAAAAGATCAATTATTTTAAAAAGTTTTTTAGTAATTTTAATGTGTGCAATGCTTATATTTGCAATAACACCAGTATATGCAGCAACAGATGAAGGATTTGAGGATATATTATCAGATAATACCTCAAATACAGGTAATACATCAAATACAAATTCTGCAAATACAAATACAAGAAACACAAATTCTAGTAATGTTCAAAATTTAAATGCATTAAGAAACACAAGTAATAGTGTTAACACTACAAATTCTTTACCAAAAACAGGAATAGAAGATTCATTACCAACAGCATTATTAGTTATCGTATTTGCAATTTCAGCAGTTTACGCATATAAGAAAATAAAAGATTATAGAAATATTGATTAATAATTAAAATAAATAAATTGAAGATGATTAACCATCTTCAATTTTTGCTTTTATAATGATTCGATTTCCATTAAAGTTATTACAGGTGACTAAAGTTAATTCAAAAGAACCTGTGGTTGTATGATATACAGGAGACAAATCATCAGGTTTTACTTCATAATTTTTAATAACGGAATAGATATATTGATTGTCAAAAGTATCATATATATATATTTTATCATTTGTTTTTAAATCTTTAATTTTACTAAAAAATTTATCATTATCATAATTATGTCCAGCAATACATAAATTGAAATCTATAGAGTTGGTATGGGGAAAATCTCCAAAAAAACGACAAGGAGAAGTTTTTAATAATTCATCTGTTAATTCATTAAAAATAGGATAGGAAATATTTAGTACTGGAATTTCAATCATTCCAATCATACTGTTAGGTTCAAGCTCAGTATTATTTCTGCTTTCACCATTAGTATTATTAGAATATAATTGAGTAATACTATAATTGTTAATTAATAAATTAGAAAAATCTTCTTTATGGTTTAAAGAGATTTTATAATAAGTAAATAGAGAAGTGATTATCAAGATGGCAATGATTGATAGAAAAAATTGAATATTAAATATTTTTTTATAAGAATGTTTTTTAGAAGGGAGTATATATTTATTATGAGAATCTTCTGATTGATCAATATGTTTAGATAAATCAATATTGAGAATTTGATTCATATAGATTCCATTCCTTTCATTCTTCACAAAATTCAAGTTTTTACTAATTCTTAGTATTTCCTTATATAATAAAAATATGATATTGAAACTAAATTAAAAAATGGAAATTTAGAAAAAATATACAAAAAAATTATGCAAAAATAGTTATTAATTAATAGAATATATTTTTATTAATAATTGCTTGACAAAAAATAAATATGGTATTAAAATAGTTAGGTCACGAACTAAAAGAGGTGTAAATATGGAAAAAAATGAAATTGGAAAATACATTCAAATTGTATCAAGACAGTTAAAAAGAAATATGGATGAAACATTAAGTAAATATAATGTTACAGGTGTACAATCGATGGTCATAGGATATATTTATAAAAAATCCAAAAAAGGAGAAGTATTTGCGAAGGACATCGAAGAAGAGTTTGAAATGAGAAAAGCGACAGTTACTGGGATTATTCAATTAATGGAAACAAATGGCTTGATTGAAAGGAAAGCTAAAGAGGGTGACTGTCGATTGAAAAGTATTGTATTAACACAAAAGGCACTAGAAATAAAAGAAGTTGTAAAAAAACAAATAAATATAGAGGAAAAAAATATTGTAAGTGAAATGACCAAAGAAGAGCAAAAGCAATTTTTAGAATTATTGAAAAAAGCATCAAAAAATTTAGAAAATTGTAAAAAGGAAAAATATAATCATAAAGAAAGGAGAGAAAAATGTTAAAAAAATTAGCAAGTTATATTAAAGAATATAAAAAAGATACCATATTAACACCAATTTTTGTTGTTTTAGAAGTTATTATGGAAGTAATTATTCCACTATTAATGGCTAGAATTATAGATGTAGGAATCAAAAATGGAGATGTCCACTATATTTTAGAGATGGGAGCGTTACTAATTGTTTCAGCCATATTATCTTTAACATTTGGAATGTTATCTGGAAGATTTGCAGCAAAAGCTTCAGCTGGATATGCGAAAAACTTGAGAAAAGCAATGTTTCATAAAATACAAGATTATTCTTTTGAAAATATAGATAAATTTTCAACATCAAGTTTAGTAACACGTATGACAACAGATGTTACCAATGTGCAAATGGCTTTCCAAATGATTATTAGGATTTTGGTGAGAGGACCAATCATGATGATATTTGCATTATTAATGGTTATGTCTATTAGTATGAAATTATCAGCTGTCTTTTTTGTGGCAATACCAGTTTTGGGTGTGATCCTATTCTATATAGCGATAAAAGCACATCCCAACTTCGAAAGAGTATTTAAAAAATATGATAAATTAAATAGAGTTGTTCAAGAAAATGTATCTGCTATTCGAGTGGTAAAAGCTTATGTTAGAGAATCTTTTGAAGAAAAGAAATTTAAAGAAGTTAATGATGAAGTATATGAAAACTTCAAAAAAGCAGAAAAAATTGTTGCATTTAACGGACCAGTTATGCAATTTACCATTTATACATGTATTTTATTGATTTCATGGATTGGTACACAATTAATTGTTGGTGGAGAAATGCAAACAGGACAATTATCAAGTATTATTACATATGCATGGCAAATTCTTGCAAGCTTAATGATGTTATCATTTGTATTTGTAATGATTATTATGGCACAATCATCAGCAGAAAGAATTATTGAAGTGATTGATGAAGAACCTACTATAAAAGATAAAGAAAATCCACTAACAGAAGTAAAAGATGGATCTATCAAATTTGAAAATGTAAGTTTCCAATACAGTGATGAGCAAAATGATGATAAATTTGCTCTGGAAAATATTAATTTAGATATTAAAGCAGGAGAAACCATAGGAATCATTGGTGGAACAGGAAGTTCAAAATCAACACTTGTACAATTAATTCCAAGACTATATGATGTTACAAAAGGAAGTATCAAAGTAGGCGGCGTTGATGTTAAAGACTATGAAATACATGCTTTAAGAGATGGCGTAGCGATGGTATTACAAAAAAATGTCTTATTTTCTGGAACCATTGCAGAAAACTTAAGATGGGGAGATAAAGAAGCAGACCAAGAAGAATTAGAAGAAGCTTGTAAATTAGCACAAGCAGATGGCTTTATCAAAGAATTCCCAAGTAAATATGAAACGGTATTAGACCAAGGTGGTACAAATGTTTCAGGAGGACAAAAACAAAGAATTTGTATTGCAAGAGCCATGTTAAAGAAACCAAAAATATTAATTTTAGATGACTCAACAAGTGCCGTAGATACAAAAACAGATGCATTAATTCGAAAAGCATTTAGAGAAGAAATTCCAAACACAACAAAAATCATTATTGCACAAAGGGTTTCTTCAGTAGAAGATGCAGATAAGATTATTGTTTTAAATGAAGGAAAAATAGATGGCATTGGAACATCTGAAGAATTATTAAAAACAAATGCAATTTATAGAGAAGTATATGAATCACAGATGAAAGGAGGAGACGAAGATGCCTAAAACCAAAGGAAAGAAAAGAAAAACAATTAAAAGATTATTAAAATATGTAACAGAAGGATATAAATTACAATTAGCAGTTGTTTTAGTTAGTATCATCATTAGTGCTTTAGTTGGTGTTATTGGTACACAATTTATTAAATATTTAATCGATGATTTTATCACACCACTTTTAGGAAGTCAGTCTCCAGACTATACAGGATTATTAAATGTGATTATGATAATGGCAGTTGTATATTTAGTAGGTGTGGTTTGTACATTTACATATAACCGATTAATGGTGAATATATCACAAGGTGTTTTAAACAAGATTCGTACGCAAATGTTTAATCATATGCAAAAATTACCAATTAGATATTTTGACAGTAGAACACATGGAGACATTATGAGTACTTATACAAATGACGTAGATACTTTAAGACAAATGTTAAGTCAAAGTATTCCTCAAGTATTTTCAGCTTGTGTTTCTATGGTAGCTGTATTAATTGCGATGCTTGCAACTAACATTTATTTAACACTTGTTGTATTAGCGATGGTTATATTAATGATATTTGTATCTAGATATTTGGGTGGAAATAGTTCAAGATTTTTCGTTAAACAACAAGAAGATATCGGAAAAGTCAATGGATATATTGAAGAAATGATGGAAGGACAAAAAGTTGTCAAAGTATTTAATTATGAAGAAGATTCAAAAGCAAAATTTGATGACTTAAATGAACAATTATGTGATAGTATGACAAAAGCCAATATGTATGCAAATATCTTAATGCCATGTATCATGAATATAGGAAATTTAGGATATGTATTAGTTGCTGTTATAGGCGGTATTTTATCTGTTAATGGAATTTTAACAATTGGTAGTATTGCGGCTTTTTTACAATATGTAAAAGCATTTACAAATCCATTAGGTCAAGTATCTCAACAAATGAACTCTATTATTATGGCATTAGCAGGAGCAGAGAGAATCTTCGATTTAATTGACCAAGAAGAAGAAGTGGATGAAGGATATGTAACATTAGTGAATGCCAAAATGGAAAATGGAAAAATTGTGGAATCTGAAGAGAGAACAGGAATGTGGGCATGGAAACACCCTCATAAAGATGGAAGAATTACCTATACAAGACTTCGCGGTCAAGTAGAATTTGAAAATGTACAATTTGGCTATGAGCCAAAGAAACGAATTTTACATAATATTTCATTAACTGCAAAAGAAGGTCAAAAAGTATCATTTGTAGGAGCAACAGGAGCAGGGAAGACAACAATTACAAATTTAATTAACAGATTTTATGATATCCAAGATGGAAAAATTCGCTATGATAGAATTAATATCAGAAAAATTAAGAAAGATGATTTAAGAAAATCATTAGGAATGGTTCTTCAAGATACAAGTTTGTTTACAGGAACTATCAGGGATAACATTCGTTATGGAAAATTAAATGCAACAGATGAAGAAGTTGAAGCAGCTGCAAAACTTTCAAATGCAGATAAATTTATTAAACATTTACCACACGGATATGATACGATGATAACTGGTAATGGAGAAGGTTTATCACAAGGTCAAAGACAATTATTATCTATTGCAAGAGCAGCATTAAATAATCCACCAGTATTAATCTTAGATGAAGCAACATCAAGTATTGATACCAGAACAGAAAAAATTGTTCAAGAAGGAATGGATAAATTAATGAAGGGAAGAACTGTATTTGTCATCGCACATAGACTTTCAACAATCAAAAACTCTGATTTAATTATGGTATTAGATCATGGAAGAATTATTGAGAGAGGAAATCATAAAGAGTTAATTGCACAAAAAGGAACCTATTATGGATTATATACAGGTGCGATTGAAATAGATTAAAAATGTCCAATTGTGGATTGCTATTCACAATTGGACATTTTTAGTTTTTTTTATAAAAAGCTATGCAAAATAAATTTATTATGATAAAATTTAAAAGAAAATGTTATAATTTCTGTAAAAATAGGAAATTATGCAAAAATAAAAAATAAAAGGGGGATAACCAATGAAAACGAAAGTAGTAGGAAAAGTATTAATCGTGCTAGTTGTACTAATTTTAATTGCAGGAGGTGCTTTTGCATATGCATATTTTGGAACAGATTTATTTAAAACAAATGAAGAACTGTTTTTCAAATATTTAGGACAAATTGCTAGTGAGAAAAATGGCTTTGTAGAAAGTAGTTTAAAAGAATACACAAACAGAAAATACGAAGGAAAATATAAGGATTCTGGAGAATTTTCAATGGATGTAGATATTAGTGAAATGGATTCTGACATAGTAGATACATTAAAAGATTTTAAAATAACATATGAAGGAAACATTGACAATACAGAAAGAAAAAATGAGCAAAATATTACATTAAATTATTCTGATGATGTAAAATTCCCATTTAGATACAAATATGCTAATGAAACAGTGGGACTACAAGCAGATGGTGTAACAGAAAAATATATTGCAATTGAAAATAAAAATTTAAAAGATTTTGCTAAGAAATTAGAAATAGAGGATACTGACTCAATTCCAGATTCTATTGATTTCTTTGAAAAAATCAGAAATAATGAATTATCAGAAGAGGAAAGAAAACAAATCTCTGAAACATATTCACCTATATTCGTAGAAAACTTACAAGGAAAAGAATTTACGAAAAATGAAGAAGACGGGGGAGCTAGTTATTCAGTAAAAATCACATATGAAGAATTGCAAAAAATGACTCTAGAAACATTAAAAGCATTAAAAGAGGATTCTGTTTTAATGCCAAAATTAGAAGAATCTTTTAAAGAAATATTAGAAATAGCAAATGAAAATTCTAGAGAAGAAATTACAATTGAAGAAACTATTCAAGAAATGATTGATGAGTTAGAAGATGCAGAAGCAGAAGAAGGAGAAGTTACAGTAACTGTATCTCAAAAAGACAGAAAATTATCAGCAATAAAAGTTGAAACAGAAGCAGATTCAACAAAAGTAGAAATTAATATAGCTAAAACAGAAGAATCAGATAATTTAAAATATGATATGGAATTCAAAATGTCAAATTCTGAAGAAGAACAAGAAATGAGATTTTTTGTAACATCAAGTTTCCAAGGATTAAGCCAAATGCAAACTGTAAACGAAAATTATGAATACGGGCTTACAGGAAATATTGAAGGCGAAGAAATAAAAATGGTATATAACTTAAAATGTACAGATACGTTTGATGATTCCATTACAATAGAAGATTATAAACAAGACGAAGTACAAGTTCTAAATGAATGTGACCAAGAAGAAATGGTAGAAATACTTATGGATGCAGGACAAAAAATTTATGAAATAAATGAAGAACAAATGGATGAAATAGGATTTACTGAATATGGAAACCCAATTATGTTTGCATCACCAATTTTGTCAACAGGGATACTTATGTATAATCAAACAACAAGTGCAGTAAGAAATAATTCTATGTCAGAAGTAGAAAAAAGCACATTTAATGCTAGATTTGAGCAATATGAAGGTAACCAAAGAGGAACAGCTGTAAGAACATTACTACAACAAGTGTTGAGCAATAATTTAACACAAGATGATAATGATAGGAAAATAGAGATTAGTGGAGATGTAGAAATGGGAAAAAATGATAGACAATCTCCAACTACTGATATTAAATCAGGTTCAACATATGAGGTTGAATTGAAATATGATAATGGATATGTAAGTGAAATCATCATTACAGAAAATTAAGCTAAAAAAGATGTATTTGCTTTAATTTTGCAAATACATCTTTTTTTATGAATAATAGTGAATTTTAAAATAAAAGATGATATAATAGGTAAAAATAAAAATGGTTAAGGAGGATAAGGATGAGAGATATGACGATTTCACAAGATATTCTATATATAGGAGCAAGTGATAAGGATATAAAAATATTTGAAAGTCAATATGTACTGGAAAATGGGATGAGCTACAATTCTTATTTAATAAAAGATGAAAAAAATGTTGTATTAGATACAATTGATGAAAAATTAACAGATACATGGTTAGAAAATTTAGAAAAAGCATTAGATGGAGAAAAACCAGATTATTTAATAGTTTCACATATGGAACCAGATCATGCATATAATATAGGTGCAATTGTAAAAAAATATCCAGAAATGAAAATTGTTGGAAATCAACTTACCTTTAATATGCTTGCAAATTTTTTCAAAGAAATTGATTTTTCTAATAGAAAATTTGTTGTTATGGAAGGTGATGTATTAGATATTGGAAAACATAAATTGCAATTTTTTATGGCACCAATGGTACATTGGCCAGAAGTTATGGTGACTTATGAGCAGACAGAAAAAATCTTATTTTCAGCAGATGGATTTGGAAAATTTGGAGCATTAGATGTAGATGAAGAATGGGATTGTGAAGCAAGAAGATATTATTTTGGAATTGTCGGAAAATATGGAATGCAAGTACAAGCATTGCTAAAAAAAGCTGCAACTTTAGACATTCAAATGATTTGTCCTTTACATGGACCAATCTTAAAAGAAAATTTAGGATATTATATCGATAAATATAATACATGGAGTAGTTATAAGCCAGAAGAAGAAGGAATCTATATTGCTTGTAGTTCTATCTATGGAAACACTTTAAAAGCTGCTCAAAAGTTAGCAGACATCTTAAAAGAAAAAGGTGCAAAAAAAGTTGTATTAGTAGATTTGACGAAAGAAGATTGGGCAGAAGCTATTGAAGATGCCTTTAGATATTCACACTTAATTGTAGCATCTTCTAGTTATAATGCTGGATTATTCCCACCAATGAAACAATTTTTAGACCATCTAAAAGAAAGAAATTATCAAAACAGAACAGTAGGAATTATAGAAAATGGTTCATGGGCACCTTCAGCTGGAAAATGCATGAAAGGAATTTTAGAAGAAATGAAAAATATCCGTATTATAGAACCAATTATTACGATAAAATCAACAATGAGTGAAGAAAATATGAAACAAATGGAAGAAATGACAGATAAAATTTTAGAGAATGAATAGAAAAATAATGATAAATAAAAATACACTATATTATTTGTAAAATATATAGTGTATTTTTTTGAAATATAGAATGATTAATCATTATTTTGATTAACTAAAACAGAACTATCGATTTATCAACAAATTTTTCTAATAGCATATGATTGATTTTTCCAATAACTATATTTTCTAAAATAAAGGCAATGATAAAGGTTACAGGAAATTTAATATTATATCATGTTTAAAAAATTGACGTAATAGTAAATTTTAAAAAAATGGAAAATTTTTTATTGTGTATATATGAGGATAATGATATAATGCTGTTAAATAAAATGTCTAAATGGTCAAAGGATTAAATAGAGGATTTTTCATTGAAATATAAAGGTTGGTGATTTTTATGTCACATAAAAAAATGGAAACAGGATTAATTGTAATAAAACACACAAAATTTGATAAAATAAGAAGAGGTTTGTTGATGTTTTTTTATGGAAAGGATTATAAAATATTTGAAAATTACCAACGACTAATAGAAATAAATAGACCTAAAAATATTATTATTCCAAAAGAAATCAAAAACCTTTAAAATTAATAAAAAGGTGAGAATATGTGTACTTGTGTAACATTCAAAACAAAAGATTATTATTTTGGAAGGAATTTAGATTTAGAAGTTACTTTTGGAGAAAAAGTAGTCATAACACCTAGAAATTATGAGTTTACTTTAAGAAATCATACTAAAATGAAAACAAAATATGCCATGATAGGAATGGGAACAGTTGTAGATGATTATCCATTATATGCAGATAGCGGAAATGAAAAAGGATTATGTATGGCAGGATTATATTTTCCAGGAAATGCTGTTTATTTTGAAGAAAAAGAAAATGCTATAAATATTGCTTCATTTGAATTAATTCCATGGTGTTTAGGAAATTTTTCAAGTATAGCAGAATTAAGAGAAGTGTTAAATAAGATAAATATAACCAATCAAACATTTCAGAAAAATATGCCAGTTGTGGATTTACATTGGATAATTAGTGATGAAAAAGAATGTATAGTGTTAGAACAAACGAAAAATGGATTACAAATATATGAAAATCCCTATGGTGTTTTAACCAATAATCCACCTTTTTGTTATCATCAAATGAATATCAATAATTATATAAATATATCAGCTAAATTTCCAACCAATACGTTTTCAGAAGAGCTTTCCTTAAAACCATATGGACAAGGAATGGGAATGATAGGTTTGCCAGGAGAGGTTACACCAACTGCTAGATTTGTCAGAGCAGCATTTTATAAATTCAACTCTATCACAGATGAAGATGAAGAAAGTTCAATTTCTCAATTTTTTCATATCTTAGATTCTGTATCAATGATAAAAGGAAGTGTTATTACAAAAGAAAATCACTATGATATGACAACCTATTCTTCTTGTATAAATGCAAGTAAAGGTATATATTATTTTAAAACTTACTATAATAATCAAATTAATGCAGTTTTGTTAAATGAAGAAAATAAAAATAGAGATACATTGGAAATATATGAATTACCTCAAAAACAACATATACAATATATGAATTAAATAAGAAAAGAAATAAGAGAGGAAAAATTATGAAAAATATTAAAGACTATAGTTTAGAAGAATTAAAAGAAGAACTAAAAGAAATCGGAGAAAAGCCATTTCGAGCAGAACAAATATATAAATGGCTTTATGAAGCAAGAGTTTCTGATTTTGATGAAATGACCAATTTATCATTAGAATTAAGAGAAAAATTAAAACAAATCTATGAGATAAAAGAATTTAAGATATTAAAAAAACAAGTGGCATCAGATGGAACAAGAAAATACTTATTTGATGTCTTAGACGGAAATGCCATTGAGACTGTACTAATGGAATATCATCATGGATTTAGTATTTGTGTATCTTCGCAAATTGGTTGTAAAATGGGATGTAAATTTTGTGCATCAACAGGAATTCCATTTGCAAGAAATTTAAGCTCAGGAGAAATTATTGAACAAATTATGGCAGTAGAAAGAGATGCCGATGTTAGAATTTCAAATATTGTATTTATGGGAATAGGAGAACCATTAGATAATTATGATAATGTCGTAAAAGCAATTCGAATTATCAACCATCCTAAGGGATTAAATATAGGAGCAAGACATATTAGTATATCTACAAGTGGTTTAGTACCAAAAATATATCAACTGGCAGAAGAAAACATACAATGTACATTATCGATTTCTTTACATGCAACAACAAATGAGCAAAGAAGTAAAATGATGCCTGTAAACAATATATACCATATAGAAGAACTATTACAAGCCTGCAAGGATTATATCGAAAAAACACATAGAAGAATCTCATTTGAGTATGCATTAGCAAAAGAAAATAATGACAATCTAGAAGATGCCAAACGATTAGTGAAATTGTTAAAAGGAATGCTTTGTCATGTGAATCTAATTCCAATCAACAAAATAGAAAATGGAGCATATACAAAAAGCTCAAATGAAAATATTATGAAGTTTAGAGATTATTTAAATGACCATGGGATTGTGGCAACCATTAGAAGAGAATTAGGTTCAGACATTGATGCAGCATGTGGACAATTAAGAAGAAAAAATTTAAAACGATGACTTTGGGGACGGAGCAAAAAATCATCATTTAATCTATAAAAGTTTTATAAAAATCTTTATAGAATGATGATTTTTTGCTCCGTCCCCAAAGTCATCGTTTCAGAATTTCAAGTAAACTTTCAATATCTTTTTTACAATTCATCATTTCATAATCTTTAACAGCTTTTTGACAAAACTCTTGTGCTTTTTCAAAGTCATTTATATAGACAGAATATATGGTTTGTAATCGATAATACAAAGCTTCATTTCGAATATCATCTAAATCATTGTCTTTTAGAAAATTTTCGCAAGCTTTTAATTCTGAATCAGCTTTTTCCAAAAGATTAGTATTTTTGGTAGTTGCATAATTTTCTAATAGTAAAGAAATTAATAAAAGGCGATAATCAGCTTGACCACGAGTGAAGTTGGCAAGCTTTGCTTCTTCTAATCGCTGAATTAACATTTCGTATTTTAAATCAAAAGTATTTTCAATTTTTAGATAACATCTGGTAATCCACAAATCTGTTACCAATTTTCTGTATTCGTTAATATAAGGAAAATAGTTTGCTTTGATATTCATCCATATATCATAGCTTTCTTTATAATCCTTTAAACAGTTACAAGTATACAAAGCTTTTACATGATAAAACAAGCAAACAATACGTTTTTCTAAAGAATCTTTTTCTTTGTCAACAATTTTTGAGGCAATAGCTAAATATTTCTCAGCTTCTTCTTGATTTTGTGATTTAGACATAATATTAATATAATCACATAAAGCTTCTAATTCTTCATTTTTATCTTGAATTTCATTTGCCATTTTCGCTCTTTTTAAATGAGGAGAATCTTCTCCTTTTTCCCACATACCTCTAACATAAATGTAGTATTTTAAATTTCTAATTATCGTAATATATTCTTTATATAATTTGTTTTCTTCTAGCATATTTAAAACTTGCTTTGTAATGTTCCATTCATCTAATTCATCAAATAATTTTAATTTAGAAATATCATTATAACATTCACCAACATAGGCAGATTTATCTATATAAAATTTTGCTAATTGTTTCAAAAATGTTTCTTTATCAAAATCTTCATCAGAAGCATTTACTAAGACAAGTGTTTTGATTAAATTGTGCATATCTAATCTAGGATTGTTTTGAATAATTGGGATTAATAAATCATTTGTATAACATTCTGTAATCGCTTCTTGCCAGTCAGTTGATAATATATCTAAATGTAATATGTAAGAAACGAGTTCAATTGAGATGGTATATTTGAAATTTGCACAAATAATGACGATTTTTTTAGCGATTGGACTTAATTCTTCCCATATATCATGAATGATTTTTTCTGACATGAGTTTATAATCTTCATTTGTTTTTGTATATTTAGAAATGGCATTTTCCAAAGAGATTCCAAGTTTATTGGCATTCACAATTTTTTTCATTAAATAGATAGAGGCAAATGGAATGCCACCAGTAATGGAATATAATGTGTCAACTAGTGAAGAGTGCATATCCATAATTTTTTTAAAATCTTCAGTTGTATAAAGCATAGCTTCTAGCTCTTCTTTAGAAATAAAGTCATTAATACAAAAACTAGAACAATAAGTATCTAATGCATTCTCATATTGATGATAAGGGGTAGAAGTAATCATTACGATTTTTGAAAATTTAGAAAAATTCTTTATACATGTAATGGTTTCATCTTGGATAATGTCATCATCAAAATCGAATATAAGGATAGACTTACTATTTTTTATAAACTCAAGACAAGCATCTTGTTTTTCTTCAGGTTTGATTTCTGCTTTATTTTCTAAATTGAAAAGCAAAATGGTATCTAAAATCGTAGATAGCTGATGTTCCTTTTTTAGATTGATCCAAATCATATTTTCAAATTTGTTTTTTAAGCTCAAATCATACATATATGCCATAACAGATTTTGATTTTCCACCTAATTTATATCCATAAATATAAGCAATATTAATAGGATGATTGATAAAATCATCTAAAAATGAAGTGAGTTTTTGAGATCGAATAATTTTGCTTAAGTCTTGAGGAATTAAATTATTTTTTGTTTGGATAGTTGTATCCTGAAAAACAACTGTATTGGTAGCAGATAAATAATTTTTAGCAAATGCATCAATCTTAAAATCATCCACTTGTACTAATTTTGCATATTCTAGAATTCCTTGAAGAAAACTAGGAATGTCTTTGGGAATACTACCAGTTAAGAATTTTCGGATACTCACTTCTGCATAATGTGTATAATCTGCAATTCTTGTATAGATATATGTTTTACTAGGCAATTCTCCTTTTATATTATGTTTTTTTATAGATAGTTTCATTTCATTAATAAAATCAGATAATAATTTTGCTCTATTTGTTTTTAAGATATCTTGTTCCATATGTTCCTCCATCAATAACAAAATCTATCTTTATTATACCATTATGTTATATAAAAGTACAAGGATAGAGGGTAATATCTCCATAAAGAAAATAAAAATTGATAATTTTTTTATCAATTTTAAAAAACTGTATTTTGAAAAGTTTAATAATTGAGATTAACATAAAATAAAATAGGCATATATTGAGCAGGAAACTAAATGCTTGAAAATGCGAAACTTGAATTCTTTAGTAAAGGATTTGTAACCAAAAACATTTAATGTAAAAAAAGGAGGAGACAATATGATTTATAATTTGACATTAAATGATAGAACACAGAAGAAAGTGCTTCGGGAGTTAGAAACAACAGAAAAGTTGATTTCGAAAGTTGCGACAAAACTTTCATCAACACAGAAAACTTGTGATATTTATGCAATGTCTGATTTAGGGATTGCACATAATGTTACAAGAATGAGAGGTGGTTTCTTTACAGGAGCTGCATATGTCTGGGAACAACCAGATACTCCATTCATTCCTGTAGATACTACAATCAATGTATGTGGCACAGCTTTGTATAAAATAAATTCTGATATGAATATAACAGAATTTAGAAAGAGATGTGAGAAAGCTTTAGCAGATACATCGAAGTATGACTGGAATTTTACCAATGGTAACCATTTTATTTCTTTATGTTATTCGGAAAATAACATGGGAATGCAGGAAGGTTACTATATGCTTGTCCATGCTTCAGCATGCGAATACAAAGAAGAGTTATATCCAGTTATAGGAAACTGGTACTATAATAGTATTGTAACAGAAAGATTGGGAGAGTACCAGTATCTGAGATTTATTAAAGGAGAGAAAGTAGTAAGATTTTATCAAATAGCAAAAATGCTGGAATCCTTTAATAGAGAAAGAAATTATAATTTTTGCAAGCAAGTTTTATCAGAAAAAATGGAAAATGAAATCTTGAATGTAGCTCATTATGGAATGCCAAGTATATATGAAGTATTGATTGGTGTTCAGAAAACTGCAGGACTTGCAACGTTATTAACAAGTCTAGGAAAAAATGTGTATATAGTGAAGAAAAAAGAAAAATCTGAAAATCATTATATTCCACATGGTTTTGGCTTAGAATTACCAGAAAATAGTGATTTTGCCTATTGCGAAAATGGTATACAAATAGGTAAAAAGGAATTTTTTTCTGGTAGTATTACAATTGGAGAAGATGCGATTAACCGGCATGGATTTCCTGAAAAGGATAACGAGCTGAGAAATTATGCTAGAAAAATAGCAAAAATCAATGAATTAGAGATTTGTGCAGAATTGAAACAGATTTGCAGTTTTTCTACAAAGGGTTTTAAAATATGGAGGTAAGTGTATGGTGCTATATGTAACAAGACACGGTGAAACAGCCTGGAACTTGTATGGAAAAGTACAAGGAAAAGCAGATATTTTGCTTAATAGTAAAGGAATAGAACAGGCAAAAGAAACAATGGAAAAGCTAAAAGAAGAAAACATTGATTTCATTATCTGTTCTCCTTTAAAAAGAGCAAGACAGACGGCTGAGATTATTAACGCAGAGAAAAACATTCCCATTATCTTTGATGAAAGAATTTCTGAAAGAGATTTTGGAGAAATGGAAGGAATGTCTAAAGATGATTTTGATTTTCAGGGATTTTGGAATTACGAGAAAAATGTAACTTATGAAAAAGCTGAAAATATCAGAGTTTTCTTTAATAGAATATTTTTATTTTTAGATGAGATAAAAAAGAAATATAAAGATAAGAATATTTTATTTGTAACTCATGGAGGCGTTAGTATAGCCATTAACTGCTATTTCAATGGAATACCTGAAAGTGGAGCATGTTTACCACTATGTATCAAAAACTGTGAGGTAAAAAGTTTTCATTTTCAAATAACATATTAGGAGAGTGCATATGAAACAAATCATTTTTTTGCGACATGCAAAGACTGAAATGAATGAAAAATGTCGGTTTTGTGGCATAATAGATACAGGTATCACAGAAGAGGGAAGAAGACAGGCAGAAAAAATGCAAGAAACATTTAAAGAATATCATTTTGATGCAATGTATTGTTCACCTCTTAAAAGAACAAAACAGACTTTAGAGGCTATTTTCCAAAATCGGGAATTCATTGAAGAGGATGGATTTATAGAAATCAGTCTTGGAGATTGGGAAGGATTGAAAAAGGAGACTATTAGTCAGAAACTTCGAAAAGCCTTTCAGCGAGGAGAGTATGCACCACCTCATGGTGAAAAGCATGAAGACATAGAAGCAAGAGTAAAAGAAGCAATTGAAAGAATCTTTGCAACTTATCCGGACGGTTCTGTAATTCTGGTATGTACAAGTAACGGAATTATGCGAACAATTAAGAGAATCTATGGTATCAAAACTGAAAAAATGATGTCAGGCAACTTAGAATTTTTTTCTTTGAAGAGAGAAGCGTGAAAAAATATGAAAATAGAGTCTAGAAAGAATGTTTTTGGACTCTATTTTTATGAGTGAAATATTGTTCAATAAGGAAAAATTTACAAAATACTAAATGTATGGTATAATTAAATATGTGGAAGTGATGCTATGAATAAAAAAGATATAAAAGCTATTTTGATGTCAATGAGAACAAGTGAAAATGATGCAATGATAAATAAACTATTAGGAAAAATAGATATGATAGATGATATAGTATTACAAAATGCAGTTGAGCAAGTTGGAGGGACAAAAGAGGATGTAAGAGCATTTTGGGAAAAGAAAATATCAGGAAAACGATATGACAAAACAGAAAAACATATACCTATAAATGATATGTTTTTCTATGGAATATCTGAAAATAATATTCATCTTCATTTGCCTGTGGATTTACATCAAATGATTTCCCAAAAAGGAATTTCTAGAACAATTGATATAGTTAATTTATATCTATTAGATGCGATAGATAGACTAAAAGCTTTAAAGGACGAGGGCTACTACAAATTTCAAGGAAAAACTGGTATATATATGATTTCTCCTTTGTTAGCAGGAAGAGAAAGAAAATTTTTAGAAAATTTAGATTTTAGTACTAGAATTTACAAGAAAAAAGAGTTAAACAATGAAGAATTTTTAAAAGAAAATATCGAGGCTAAGTTAGCCACAGATGTTTTTGGAAAAGGAAAACAAGTGGGAGTAGCAAGTATAAAATTTGATACAATATCTTCAGAAGAATGGCAAGAGAAAAAACAACAAGTAATAAAAGATTTGGAAAGCAAAGGAATTACGTTAAATGAGAAGAAAAGTGTAGAAAAATAATAAGAATATAAAAATACCTATGCATATGTGAAAATTTGAATATAAGTTTAACCCGAGGGAATGTTTCCCTCGGGTTTGTGCATATAAATCCATTTTGAATATGTAGAGTGTCCCTTTTGGACAAAAAATGTCCATTTTGACACGTCCCTAAAGGATAATACAGATTAATCCGCCACTTCCTTCATTAACAATTCTTTCTAATGTTTCTTGTAACTTAATTTGTGCTTCTTCAGGCATTTTAGCAAGTTTGGTTTGTAAGCCTTCATTTACCAATTCATGTAAGCTTTTTCCAAAGATATTTGATTCCCAGATTTTTTGAGGTTCACTTTCAAATCCAGAAAGTAAGTAATTGACTAATTCTTCAGATTGTTTTTCAGAACCAACGATTGGGCAAACTTCAGTTGCAACATTTGTCTTTATAAGGTGAATAGAAGGCGCCATGGCTTTTAGTTTTACACCAAATTTAGAACCTTGTTTTACCATTTCTGGTTCTTCTAAGATTAATTCATCCATTGAAGGGGTGACAATTCCATAACCTTTTCTATTAACTTCATCTAGTGCATAAGCGATTTTATCATATTTCTTTTTGACATCAGCCAATTCAGAGATAATGCTAAATAAATCACCTTCATTAGAAACAGGAACACCAGTGATTTCTGTCAATACTTGGTAGAATAATTCTTCTTTTAACGTAATTTCTACGTTAACTCTTCCTGTACCTAATTGAATATCTGTTATAGAAGTTTTTGAAATGATTTCTGTTTGTTTAATGGTATCTGCACAGCCTGAGATTTCTTTTAGGATATTTACATTAGAAAAAGCATCTTTAATTTCTTTAAATAATTCTGTTTTTAAAGGGTGTGACATATCTAATCCATCAATCCATCTAGGGAATTTGATGCAAATTTGGTCAACGGGAAATTCATATAATACTTTAGAAAACATGGTATTGATATTTTCAATCGTCAAATATTCACAATTAAGAGGCATAACAGATGTATTGTATTTTTCGCTTAGTTCTTCTGCAAGCTCTTTGGTATAATCTGAATCAGGGTCATTTGAATTTAATAAAATGATAAATGGTTTGTTCAAGGATTTTAATTCATTAACAACTCTTTCTTCGGCTTTAATATAATCTTCTCTAGGAATGTCTGTAATAGTTCCATCAGTTGTTACTAAAACACCAATGGTAGAATGTTCTTCAATTACTTTTTTTGTCCCAATTTCAGCAGCAGTTTCAAAAGGAATTTCTTCCTCAGACCAAGGGGTCTTTACCATTCTAGGCATGTCATCTTCTAAATAACCAATCGCATTATCTACTAAATAGCCAACACAATCTACTAATCTTGCCTTAAATTTTAAATTATCATTTAAGGTGATTTCAATTGCTTCATTGGGAACAAATTTTGGTTCTGTTGTCATAATAGTTCTACCACCAGCACTTTGTGGTAATTCATCTTTAGCCCTTTCTTTTTTGTATTCATTATCAATGTTGGGAATGACTAATAAATCCATAAATCTTTTGATGAAAGTAGATTTACCAGTTCTTACAGGACCGACAACTCCAACATAAATATCTCCATCAGTCCTTTTTGCGATGTCTTGATACAATCTTGTATTTTCCATCTATATACCTCCTTCTAATCACTTTCAAAATGTTCGCATACTTTTAGAAAATGTGATTTTCTAAAAGTAAAATCGTTGCACACAATTTTACTTACATAAAATTGGCGCACGAACAAAGACGCGACATGTAATTTAACTAAAAGGACAAAGTTTCTAATCATGTCGCTTTTGTTCTAAATTACTTTACTTAATGTATATTGGGATTTTTTTAGGTTTATGACAAGTTTTCAAAAAAACTTGATAAAATCCGATGCTTATGATAAAATAGCAATATTAAAAACAAAAACATATACTATACTATATTAGCTAAAAGGAGCGAAACAAAATGGATAAGGTACAGGATATAATAGACTTATTAAAAATGTATAACCAAGAACATATTGTTAAATTATTAGAATCCTTTGCAGACGATAAAAAACAAGAATTAATAGAACAAATACGAAAAATAGATTTTCATCAACTAAAAGAATTATATGATAATACTAAAAAAAGAATAGAAATAAAAGAAAATAAA
>CASEEU010000087.1 GCA_949287075.1 uncultured Eubacteriales bacterium
AATAGAAAAGAGGGATAATATGAATTGGTATTTACAAAGTGGAAAAGAATCAGATATAGCAATCAATACAAGAATACGTTTTTCAAGAAATATACAAGGATATAATTTTCATCTAAGTCCAAAAGAACTACAAGAATTAGAAAATAAAATAAAGGATAATATATATCTAATAGGATATGGACTAAAATTTTTAAAATTAGAAGATATGGATGATATTACAAAATTAAGTTTAGTTGAAAAAGGATTGATTAATTATCATTTTGCTTTTGAATCAGGTAATATAGGTGCTATTTTAGTCAATGATGAAGAAAATATTTGTATAATGATTGGAGAAAATGACCATCTAAAAATTCAGGTATTTAGTAGTGGATTAGAATTAGAAAACACATTAAATTTAGCGATTGAAATTGACAAAAAAATTGAAGACATATTTGGATATTGTGTTAGCAAACAATATGGTTATTTAACAGCTTGTCCTAATAATATCGGAACAGGATTAAAAGCTTCTGTAAAACTACATTTGCCAGCTTTGACAAAAACAAGAAATACAGAAAAAGTGTTAGAAGCAATTAATAACTTTGGTATTAATATCAAGGGTGTTTACGATGAAGCAGGTCATATTGTAGGAGATATGTATGAAATTTCTAATAAGAAAACCTTAGGAATTACAGAAAACGAAATCATACAAAATATTAAAATTGTTGTAGAAAAGGTTATTAAACAAGAAAGAGCAGCTAGGAGATTTTTGGCAAATGAAGGGATTGAAGTTGAAGATTTGATTTATAGAAACTACGGGATTTTAACAAATTGTAAAAAGATTACCATGGAAGAAGCAGAAAATCTATTATCTACTGTAAAACTAGGAGTAGATTTAGGAATTTTGAAAGAACTATCTGATTTGCAAATACAAAAAATATATTTATATATTCAACCTGGTAATTTACAAAAATATTTTGGAGAACAATATGAAAGATTAGATAGAGAAATCAAAAGAGCAGAGATGATTAAGCAAGTGATAAATCAATAGACAAATGTCGCATAGAAAAACGAACTCAATGAGACAAATGTCGCATAGAAAAACGAACTCAATGCGACAAAAAAGAAAGGTAAGGTGATAATGATGACATATAATTTTACAAGTAGAGCCAAAAAGGCAATTGAAATTGCCAATGATGCAGCATTAGAATTAGGACATAGATATATTGGAACAGAGCATTTGCTATATGGATTAGCAAAAGAAGGTAGTGGTGTAGCATCTAAAGTATTAGAAAATCAAGAAATTACACCAGAAAATATTATCGATGTAACGATTGAATTGGTTGGAAAAGATGAACCAATTGATGAAACATTAGGATTTACGCCAAGAACCAAAAGGGTTATTGAGAATGCTTTTATTGAGGCAAGAAAATTAGGATATAACTATATAGGAACTGAACATCTTTTAATTGGATTATTAAGAGAAGGAGATAGTGTAGCAGCAAGAATTTTAATTGAATTAAATGTCAATATTCCAAAACTATATGGAGAAATTATCAGAGTGATTAATGAAGGTGAAGATTTAGCAGGAGAAATTGATTCTAAAAGTGGAAAAAGAAAATCTGGAAGTTATAACCAGACACCAACCTTAAATCAATTTGGAGAGGATTTAACTGAAAAAGCGAAAGAAGGAAAATTAGACCCAATTATTGGAAGAAAAGAAGAAATTGAAAGAGTTATCCAAATTTTATCAAGAAGAAGTAAAAATAATCCATGTTTAATTGGTGAACCAGGTGTTGGTAAAACAGCAGTAGTAGAAGGATTAGCACAAAAAATTGTGTCAGGAGATGTTCCAGAGATTCTAAAGAATAAAAGAGTTGTCACAGTAGATATTTCTAGCATGGTAGCTGGAGCAAAATACAGAGGAGATTTTGAAGAAAGAATAAAAAAAGCATTAAACGAAGTCAAAAAAGCAGGAGATGTTATCCTATTTATTGATGAAGTTCATACAATTGTAGGAGCAGGTTCAGCAGAAGGGGCTATCGATGCTGCTAATATCTTAAAACCATTATTGGCAAGAGGAGAAATTCAATTGGTAGGTGCTACGACTTTAAATGAATATAGAAAATTTATTGAAAAGGACTCTGCCTTAGAGAGAAGATTTAGTCCAGTAACGGTTAATGAACCATCAGAAAAAGATACCATTACAATTTTAAAAGGTATTAAAGATAAATATGAAGCACATCATAATGTAAAAATAACAGATGAAGCAATTGATGCAGCAGTCAAATTATCTGTTAGATATATTAATGATAGGTATTTACCAGATAAAGCTATCGACTTAATTGATGAGGCTGCATCAAGAGCAAGATTAAGAACATATACAGAACCAGATTCTTTAAAAGAATTGGAAGAAGAACTTGCCAATGTAACAAAAGATAAGGAAGAAGCTGTTAAAATTCAAAAGTTTGAAAAAGCAGCCTCTTTAAGAGATAAAGAAAAAGAATTAAAAGCAAAATATGAAAAAGAACAAAATAAATGGAAAAATAAAAATAACAAATCTGTAACAGACATTACAGAGGAAAATATTGCAGAAGTCATTGCTAGTTGGACAGGAATTCCAGCTAAAAAGATTACAGAGGATGAAAATGAAAGATTAAAACATCTAGAAAAAAACTTGCATGAAAGAGTTATTGGTCAGAATGAAGCAGTAGAAGCAGTTGCAAAAGCGATTAGAAGAGGAAGAGTCGGATTAAAAGATCCAAAGAGACCAATTGGTTCATTCCTATTCCTAGGTCCAACAGGTGTTGGTAAAACAGAATTATCAAAAGCATTGGCAGAATGCTTATTTGGTGATGAAAATGCAATGATCAGAATGGATATGTCTGAATATATGGAACCACATTCTGTATCTAAATTAATTGGTTCACCTCCAGGATATGTAGGATTTGATGAAGGTGGTCAATTAACAGAGAAAATAAGAAGAAAACCATATTCTGTTATCTTGTTTGATGAAATTGAAAAAGCACATCCAGATGTAATGAACATGTTGCTTCAAATATTAGAAGATGGTAGATTAACAGATAGTCAAGGAAGAACAGTTAACTTTAAAAATACAGTGATTATTATGACTTCTAATATAGGAGCAAGATTAATTACAGACAAAAAATCTTTAGGTTTCTCAAATGCTAAAAATACAGAAGATACACAAAAAGAATATGAAGAAACCAAAAAAGAAGTTATGGAGGCCTTGAAAAAAGAATTAAGACCAGAATTTATTAATCGTATTGATGAAATTATTGTATTCCATAAATTGACAGATGAAGAAATTGATAAGATTATTGATATTATGCTAAAAGAAGTAGTTGGCAGATTAAAAGATCAAAAAATAGAAATAGAATTAGAGCCATCTGTTAAAAAGTTAATTGCAAGTAAAGGAATTGATAAAAACTTTGGTGCAAGACCTTTGAGAAGAACAATTCAAAGTGTACTAGAAGATAGTTTAGCTGAAGAAATATTAGATGGTAAGTTGAAAAAGAATAAAGTTAACAAGATTGCTGTTAAAGATGAGAAAGTAGTTGTAGAAAAATAAAGCACGCTAAGACTTTTTCATATAGGATATTAGAAAAGAGCCTTGTGGAGCAACAAGACTCTTTTTGGATGTATAGGAATATTGTTTTTTATAAAAATTCAAATTAAAGAATACATTAAAAATTCAAGGAATACAATAAATATGTGAACTTTATGTGAAAAATCAAAAAATAGTATTGACATTTCATAAAAATGGGTATACATTATTAGCAGTCATAAAGATAGAGTGCTAAAAATAAAGGAGGTAATTTAAATGATTAAACCATTAGGAAGTAGAGTATTAATAAAAATGAAAGAAGGCGAAGAAACAACAAAAAGTGGAATTATACTAGCACAGGCTGCTCAAGAAAAACCACAA
>CASEEU010000088.1 GCA_949287075.1 uncultured Eubacteriales bacterium
ATATATTCATTTCGCATAATATGTCGAATGTGATTGGAGTACTTGTACTCTTTCTTAATCAAAAATAAATGAGGAAGCGCGAATTCTTGCAGCGAGAGGCTCATTTATTTTTGATCTAGAAAGAGTAATGTACGTATTGAGCCGAGACATTTATAAGAAATGAATATATCACTGGATTGCCCATGAACATCCCTCATTTTTTTCTTTAAGAATTTCTAATTTCAAATTTAGATACGCAAAATCGTTTCATTTTTTATATTCTATATTTTTTTTGTTTCTAAAATTAGAAAAGGGAAAATGAGTCTGTCCCCAAATTCCCTTTTATAAAGTTATTAATTTGTGTGTATAGTCTAAATTATTCCAAGAATCATATTCATATCCGATAGTGTAGACATTTGTAGCCCAAATATCTTTTTCCAATATATATTTAGAATTTTTGTTATTACTTGTATCCATATATTTTTTTACAGAAGTAATGATTTCTAATTTAGGGTTTGCTTTAGCTATTTCAGAAATTAAGTATTTTCCTTTATCATTAAATCCTAAAATTCTAATATAGGGTGTTGATTTCTTAGACAAAGTCATATCTTTTTTTGTAATTCCTAATAAAGCATATAATAAAATTCTTTGGATTCTTGTATTGGTATATCTTTTTGATTTTATAATATTTAAAAATTCGACTACACTATTACAAGAATTGGCAGTATTTTTGATGGCATTTTCTAATCCTTCACTAACATCTGGAAGCTCTGCAATTTCTTGGATAGACATTTTTCGTAGATTATAAATAATTTGTTTTTCAAAAACAGATAAATCAGGAACAATGTGTCCTACTTTTATATTTTCCAAAAGAATAGAAAATGTATTTTCTGGAACAACTTTTCTTAAAATATCCCATCCATTATTTTTAACGATATTTCGTATGGCTGTGGCACTTGCAACATTTCCATTATAAGTTGTATCATGATATCCAGCATTATATCGTTCTATTGTTATAGGAGTAATAGGGCTTTTTAATTTTTTCAATGCTTTTAAGTATTCAATCCCTAAAATATTATTAGGAGAAGAAAGTACATTTGAAAATCTTCGGATATCATTTAAATACATAAGTAAAGCATTTTCCCTTGCTTTAGGAAAAGACAATCCTTTGCTAAGTTCGTGAGATAATATATTTTTATAGGCTTTTGGTTCTTTATTTAAAACATCTACTATCATATTTAATGTAGAAAGATTACCTGATTCAGAACCAAAAGAAAGATAATCGACAATTTTTAAAGAGTCTAGTATTTTGATGGCACCTTCTGCAAAGTTTTCGGCACTAGAAATAGAATATAATAAAGGTAGTTCAATAACTAAATCAATACCGTTTTTGATAGCCATTTCTGTTTTAGCCCATTTATCAACTAAAGAAGTGGAACCTCTTTGGGTAAAGTTACCACTAATAATAGCAATGGAATAAGAAGAATCAGTGACTTTTAGGGATTCTTTAAAATGGTATAAATGACCATTATGAAATGGATTATATTCTGCGATAATACCGATAACTTTACTCATTTTCCCAACTTCCTTTCTTAAAAATATTGTATAATTTGTAATTTACTGATATAATGTTATCATAAAAAAATATAAAAAACAATGAAGAAAGGTTTTTTTATGGAAAAGGTTATTATATATACAGATGGCGCATGTTCAGGAAATCCAGGACCTGGTGGATGGGGGTCTATTTTAATGTATAAGGAAAATACAAAAGAAATATCAGGAGGAGAAAAAAATACAACAAACAATATCATGGAATTGACAGCAGTCATTGAAGGACTTAAATTGTTAAAGTTTCCTTGTGAAGTAGAAATATATAGTGATAGTGCTTATGTTGTAAATGCATTTAATCAAGGATGGATATACAATTGGGTAAAAAATAATTGGAAAACATCTGGAAAAGAACCAGTAAAAAACAAAGAAATTTGGCAAGAATTATATGCTTTAACTAAAATACATAAGGTAAAGTTTATTAAGGTAAAAGGACATAGTGATAATGAATTTAATAACAGATGTGATGAAATGGCGAGAAATGCAATTAAGAATTTAGAATAAATAGAAAAAAAGAAGGAGATGTAAAATGATAATAGAACAATTTATATTCACAATTGTTTCACTTGCAATTTTTGTATACATGTTTTTTAAAATGATAAAAAACAATGATACTAGTTACATTGTCATTTTAATATTAGAAGCAATTGGAATTGGATTAAACTTTTTAGGATTTGCACTTTATATTGAATTAAATATGCTTTTAAATATATTAAAATATGTGCTTTCGATTATTATACCAGGAGTTGTTATAATACTAGAAGTAAGAGGTATGACATTAATTGAAATTATGAATATAGCAAGAGCAAGAGTATATTTGACAGTTGGTAATGATAAAAAAGCAAAAGAAGCTTTACTAAATTTGGTTTCAAAAGTACCAGATAGTTATAAAGGACATAAGATGCTTGCAGAAGTATATGAAAAAGAAGGGGGAATGAGAAAATCAATTGATGAATATGTACAAGCAATTGATATTAATAAAAAAGATTATGATTCTTATTATAAAGTAGCAGAATTGTTAAACCATTTAGACAAAAAAGATGAAGCCACAGAAATGCTATTTAACTTGTTAAATAAAAAACCAGATATGTATAAGGCAACAGAATTATTAGGAGATATTTTAATTTCCAAAGAGATGTATAAAGAAGCAGTAAATGTTTATCAAGATGCTTTAAAATATAATCCTGTAAGCTATGAAATAAATTATAATTTAGGAATTGCATATACAATGTTAAATGATTTTCAAAATGCTAAAATCTGTTATGAAAAGGCAGCTCAAATTAATTCTATGCTATATAATGCCAAATATTCTCTAGCAGAAATTGCATTAATTTATAAGGAATTGGAAGAAGCAGAAAAGAGATTTTTGGAAACAATTGAAGAAGATGAATTATCAGCAGATGCCTATTATGAATTAGCCAAAATATATTTAATGAAAGGAGAAAAAGAAACAGCTATTAACTATGTTAATACAGCTATTGATATTAATTCTAAAAAAATAGTAGAAAAAGTAAGAAAAGAACCATTATTTATACCAATTATGGCAAGGATTTCTATTCCATTTAACTTAGAGAATCAGGAAGAAAAAGAAACAAAATTAGCAGAAAAAGAAATAAAAGCAAAAGAGCATTTAGAAGAAATGGTGGATATCACAAGACATTTAAGTTATAATGATATCAATTTATTAAAGAAAAATGCAAAAGAAAAAAATGGCAGAAATATTAATTTAGAAAATATAGAAAAACAATCAGATGAAAGACAAAAATAAGGAAGAAAAATACTCATAAAATCTTACGAACACACTATAATGTATAAGAAGGAGGATTTTATGAGTATAAATTTTTGTATTATAGGAGGAGATTTAAGAAGTTTTTTCTTAGCTAAAATATTATCTAAAGAAAAATATGAAGTTAAATTATATGGATTTGATAAGTTAGAGAATTTTAAAGAATGTGAAAAATATGAAGAGATGATTAGAAATTCTAATAGTATTGTTTTACCAATTCCATTTTCTAAAGATAATCAATATATAAATATGCCATTTTCTAATAAAAATATTGCTATTAGAGAGATATTCTACTATTTAGAAAATAAAACTATATTTGTTGGAAGCATACATCAGGAATGGAAGGAAGAATTACATAGGAAACGTAATCAGGTGGTTGACTTTATGCAAAAAGAGGAATTTGCCATATTAAATGCTATTCCAACTGCAGAAGCTACGATAGAGATAATATTAAAAAATATGAAAAAAATATTGCAAAATAGTAATTGCTTGATTATGGGATTTGGAAGAATTGGTAAGGTGTTAGCATATAGGTTAAAAGGGTTATCTGCTAAAGTAACTTGTATGGTAACGAGTGAAGAAGAAAAGGCATGGGCAATAGCATATGGATATGAAACAATAAAAATAGAAAATTTACAAAAAAATTGTACAAAATTGAAACAGTATGATATAATCATAAACACAATACCTAAAATAATATTTAGAGAAGAATTAAAGGAAATAAAAAAGGAAACGTTAGTAATAGATTTGGCATCTAAGCCTTATGGAATTGATAGAAAAATAATAGAACAAGAAAAATTAAATTTTATAGAAGCATTAGGATTACCACGGAAAGTCAGCACCAATGACATCAGCAAAATATATGAGAGATATTATAAAACAATATATATGAGAAAAAATAGAGATGAACAATAAATCACAAGGAGAGATAAGATATGTTTTTAGATATTATAAAATCTATTATATTTGGAATTGTAGAGGGAATTACAGAATGGCTACCTATTAGTAGTACAGGACATTTAATATTAGTAGAACAGTTTTTGAAATTTGAAAATGTTTCACCAGAATTTTGGTCAATGTTTCAAGTAGTTATTCAATTAGGAGCGATTCTAGCAGTTGTATTATTATACTTTAAGAGAATTTGGCCAATTACAAAGCGTAAAGAAAATGCAATTAAGCCAACAGGAATCCTATCTTATTTTGATAAGAATATTATGAATTTATGGGGAAGGATTTTAGTAGGTTGTGTACCAGCAGCCATTATTGGATTATTATTTGATGAAACATTTGAAGCTCTATTTTATAATCCAACTTGTATAGCTATTGCATTAATTGTATTTGGTATTGCTTTTATTGTTATTGAAAATTGGAATAAAAATAGAAAAAGTGCAAAAGATAAAAATTCTGATATCACTTATAAAGATGCATTAATTATTGGTGTATTTCAATTATTAGCAGCTATCTTTCCGGGAACCTCACGCTCTGGCGCAACGATTATTGGTGGATTATTAATTGGTTTATCAAGACCAAATGCTGCTGAATTTACATTTTATTTAGCAATCCCAACAATGTTAGGTGCTAGTTTATTAAAATTAGTAAAATTTGGATTGGCATTTACAGGGGCTGAAATTGTTATCTTATTAGTTGGTATGGTAATTTCTTTTGTAGTGTCTATGTTTGTTATCAAATTCTTGATGAGTTATATTAAAAAACATGATTTCAAAGTATTTGGATATTATAGAATTATATTAGGAATTATCGTACTAGCATATTTCTTTTTTGCATAATAATATTAAATAAGATATAAAATAAAAAAATAGCAATATAATCAATCAAGATTGTATTGCTATTTTTGGATATAAAGAAATTGTTTTTTTTCTGTCTTAGTATCGGTAGAAATTCTTCATACTAATAAAGCTAAGAATTTTTATTCTCTCTTCTTTCAGAATTAGAAGAAGAAGCACATAATTTTTCATATTCTTTACATTTTATTTTGTAATCCATTTGCATGCATAAATAACGATAATAACTAAAAGCTTGTTCATATTGCATGATAGGATTAAACATAGGATCTTTATATAATTCATTCATATCAAAATTGGGATTTCCCATATTAAAATCCATAAAAGGCTGTTGATAATAATTAAAATCTTTTTCCATAAAAAAACCTCCATTAAAATACAAAATACAAAAAATGTTTTTACATAAAATTTTCAGAAAATCATTCTAATAAAATATATTAAGATAAATGCAATATATTACAAAAATGCAAATTGTTATAAATCAAAATTGAAGAAAGGAAATAACTTCATCAAGATAAAAGTATATAAAACTGCTATGATTCCATGTAATAGTTTTCCATAAATATATGGCTTAATAGATAAATCACTTTTGGAAGTGATACTAAGTACTTGTAACAAAACAGAAATACCACCAAAACCAAGTAAAAAAGCAGTGATTAATATATTAATAGAAAGTTTTTTACAAGCGATATTAGAAATACTACTGATTCCATTTGTGATTTCAAAAAATCCTGTAAATAATGGTTCGATAAAAGAAGGAGAGATATGTATAGAATTGAACAATGGTGTTGCAATAATTTCTATTATACGTGTTATACCACTTGATTTTAGGATAGAAATAATAGAAGAAAAGATCACAACAAATCCACCAATTACTAAAATAGATTTTATACTGCTCACGATACTTTCTGATAAGATTTCGCCTAAGTTAGAAAAAGAAGCTAGTGTTTTCGTATTTGTATATGTTTTGGAAGTAAAATAATTTAAATCAGAGTGTTTTGTTTTTTTCCAAAAGCGAAAGAGAATACCAACAGATAAAGAAGCAAGTAAATGCGTAATAAATAGTAAAAGTCCAATCATGGTATTTCGATATAATAAAATACCAACAGATCCAATAATAAATAAAGGTCCAGAATTATTTGTAAAACTTAAAAGTCTTTCACATTCTTCTTTTGTACAAATATTTTCTTTCCTAAAATTGGTAGCAATTTTTGCACCGATTGGGTATCCACTAATAATTCCCATGATAAACGCAAATGCACCTTCACCTCTAATATGAAATAAAGGTTTCATAAATCGATTTAAAATATTACCAATATGATAGACAATATTAGTATGCATTAAAAGTTCTGTTGCTACAAAAAAAGGAAATAAAGAAGGAACAACAGAAGTAGCCCAAAGATTAATTCCTGATTTAACTGCTGTTAAATTGGAATTAGAGAATATTAAAATGGAAATGGTAAATAGTAAAAACAGAAGTGAGATGAAATTTCTTTTTAATTTTAATACAATAAAGTTATTTTTTAGAAACATGAAATCCTCCTTTATGATGATAAACAACAGTTATTACTCACTGTGAAATTTTTTATAAAAGTGGAAAAATTTGTTGACTTTTTATATAAAAGATAATATAATCAGTTCATCATTTTTATTCAATTAAAATTTTTTGTTCCAATTTTTTATATTCTTAAATATTTCAATTTAAAATCATTTTATTCGAGGAGGTGAGGAATATGCAGGAAACCTTAGAACTTATTTTGCAAGAAATAAGAGAAATAAAAGCAAAAGTAGATACATTAGAAAAGAAAGTAGACGTTTTAGAAACAAAGGTAGATAAACTAGAAATAAAAGTAGATAATTTAGAAGCGAAGGTAGATAATTTAGAAATAAAAGTAGACAATCTAGAAGAAAAGTTTGATCAAAAATTATCAGCATTAGAAGAAAAGTTTGATCAAAAATTATCAGCATTAGAAGAAAAATTTGATCAAAAATTATCAGCATTAGAAGAAAAATTTGATCAAAAGTTATCAGCATTAGAAGAAAGATTTGATCAAAAATTATCAGCATTAGAAGAAAAATTTGATCAAAAGTTATCAGAACAAGAAAAACGTTTATTAAAAGCAATGGACAAGAAAATCGAAGAAGCGATTAGTAAGCAAAGTAAAGAAATTGCAGTAGAATTTCAAAATTTAATAAAATATTTAGACAAAAGATTTAAAAAAATAGAAAAGAAATTAGATGAAGAAATCTTAAGTAATAAAATTGCACATGAATCTTATGAAGCAAGACTATATAAAATAGAGACAGCACTAAACTTTTTAGAGAAGAAAATAGTAGCGAAAAGTATGTAGTTTTGATAATTAAAAATTTTATAAAATTTTTAATTTATAATAACAAAAAATCATTTAAGTGAATAAAAAAGGAAAAAATGCACATACCTAAAATAGAATAAAGAAGGGAAGTGCATTTTTTTATGGATCATAAAAAGTCAAATGGAATTAATAAAAATAATAATGAAGATTTTGAACATAGAGTTAATAGTGAGTTAGAAGAAAAATACGAAGTGGGGGAAGATAGTACAAAATATGGGGAGTTTATTTCATCATATTTTGCATGGATTTCTTTGCCAAATCAAAAAGAAAGGGCAGAAGAATTGCATAATATGACGAAAGGAAAAAATGACAAAAACAAAAGAAAAAGTGAAAAAAAGTAAGAAAAAAGAATGAAAGATTATAAAATATGTAAAAAATAAAAATATTTACCATAAAATGTCAAAAAAACAAATAAAAATAAAGTTGAAAAAATATAAAAAGGGAGTATAATAATAATGTAGGTCAAAGAAAGTCAAAGTCAAAAAAAGGAGATGAGACCAATGAGAATGTCAGATATCATAGAAGAATTTATAAAAGATTTATTTGATGATGATAATCAATTAGTAGAAATACAAAGAAATGAATTAGCAGAACATTTTAATTGTGTACCATCACAAATTAATTATGTTATATCAACAAGATTTAAACCATCTCAAGGATATTATGTAGAAAGTAAAAGAGGTGGTGGTGGGCATATTACCATAAAAAAAGTAACAAATACAAAGTCAGATTATTTTATGCACATTATTAAAAACATTGGAGAGGAAATGACTTCTAATGATGTGGATATACTAATTAGTGACTTTCTAACTTATGATTTAATAACTAAAGAAGAGGCAAAGCTTTTAAAAGTGGCAACAAGTGATAATGTATTACTATTAGCAAAAGATGTAAAAGACCAATTAAGAGCAAAAATATTTAAGAATATGTTATTAAATATAGAATAAAGGAGGAATTATTATGTTATGTGATAATTGTAAAAAGAGAGAGGCTAATGTAAGATATTCAGAAAATATAAATGGGGTAAGAAGAGAATTAAATTTGTGTGAGGAATGTAGCAAAAAATTAGGAATTGGTGAAATTGGATTAGATATGCCAATTAATTTTTCAAGTTTTTTTGGAGATTTCATAGAAGATTTCTCAAATACAGAATTTATGCCAATGTTTAATGAATTAAAGACACTAAAATGTGATCATTGTGGATATACATTTGAGGATATAGCACATACGGGAAGAGTAGGCTGTGCAAATTGCTATGATGTTTTTCAAGATAGATTAGATCCGATTATTAGAAGAATCCAAAGCAGTAATCATCATGTAGGAAGATTAGGAAAGAGTATTGATAAGAAAATAGAAGAAAGACAAGAAAGAAAAGAACACAATGAACAACGTAAAAAAGAAGAGACTTTAGAAGAGAAATTGGAAGGATTGAAAGAAGATTTGAAACAAGCAATTAAAGAAGAACGTTATGAAGATGCTGCAAAACTAAGAGATGAAATCAAAAAATTAGAAGAAAATAACAAATAGAAAAGAGGGATAATATGAATTGGTATTTACAAAGTGGAAAAGAATCAGATATAGCAATCAATACAAGAATACGTTTTTCAAGAAATATACAAGGATATAATTTTCATCTAAGTCCAAAAGAACTACAAGAATTAGA
>CASEEU010000089.1 GCA_949287075.1 uncultured Eubacteriales bacterium
AATTAATTCTCTTTTAATTAGTTCTCTCATTTATCTTTAACGCAGATTTACGACTATACTTACTTTTATTTCAGTTTAGTAACAGTTAGGGGATAATAAATAGAGTTTACTTACCAAATTCTCAGCTACCTTTGGCTCTCTGTAAGATATTATGCCATTTATCGTGTCCTGACTATTGTTTTTCTATATTATGTTCATTATTATATCATGTTTTTTTAATTTTTCAAGTAATTTTTGACTATTTTATGAATTTTTCTATGATAAATATAGATAGTTACTCCATTAAAATATCTTTGTAAATTGCGTTCCTACCCAAACCCAATAAATTCCTAATCCTACTAATGTTGCTAATACACTCATTATTATATATACTTTTGTGCTAATTTTTCCTTTTCGTTTCATATATATATTAATCGGTAGTAATATTAATAAATAGACAATTAGAAGAAATATTCCTATCATGGTATTAAAACCTTCTTCACTTTCTGGCACATAATATGCACTTCCCTTAGGATGGTTTGAAAAAAACATATAAAATAATATAAAAAATATGGTATCCATAAATCCCATAAAACCATTAAATATAACAGATAATGTAGACATGATATATTTTTTTGGTTTTTCTTTAAATTTTATGAATCCAATGATTACACAAATCAATATATAAATAATTAATCCTGCTAATATCTTTAATAATACCATTTCTTTTCCCCATTTCCATATATTTATTCTTTTGTTAAGATTTATAACTTACTGTATTAATGTCATAATAATTAGCAATATTATTCTAATAAATAAAATTAATATGATTGCTATTATGACTAATGTTATTAAGCACAAAAATATTCTCTTTAAGCCTTCAAATTTATTATATATTTTTATGAATAAACTTGTTAATAAATATTCTAACCAAACTATTGGTATTAATAAAATTGCCCATATTAGTACACCCCATCTGAATAATCCTCCTATTATTAAACCTGCATTTTCATATGGATGATGGTTAGAACCAATCTCTGACCAAGTAGATTGCATTTTTATATATAAACATATATCTAGAAGTATTAGTATTATTGATAAAATAATAGCTATTCTTTTTAAAATCTTTTTATTTTTCAAGTCAAATTACTCCTTAATTTGTCATATTAGATATGTAATTCGTTATACATTTCTTTATTTACTAAAAATTATAACACTATAATTAAAAAAAGTATATATAAAAACAAAAATTACTTTATACCCTTTCGATATAAAGTAATTTTCTTTGTTGAAATTGTTAAATTTTCAAATGGCAATTAATAATTATACACCAACAGTTGAGAAACCATTATCTACATGAATAATTTCTCCAGTAATGGCATTTGACATATCACTAAACAAAAATGCTGTAGCATTTCCAACTTGATTAATCGTAACGTTTTTATGTAATGGTGCTCTTTCTTCAACAATATCTAATATTGAGCCAAAATCTTTGATTCCTTTAGCTGATAATGTTTTAATTGGTCCAGCTGAAATTCCATTAATTCTATATCCATCTTTTCCTAAATCTCTTGCTAAATATCTGATACTTGCTTCCAATGCTGCTTTTGCAACACCCATAACATTATATCCTTCAATTGCTTTTTCAGACCCATAATATGTATATGCAACAATGCTTGCACCTTCATTTAACATTTCTTTTTCTCTTGCCATTCTAACAATAGCTACTAATGAGTAAGCACTTACATCTTGTGCGTGTGCATATCCATCTCTTGATGTTAAAATAAAATCATTTCTTAAATCTTCTGTATTGGCATGTGCAATGGCATGTAATAATCCATCTATTTTTCCATGATCTTTTTTAATTTCTTCTAAGCATTTATCTATATCTTCATCTTTACTTACATCATTACATTCATAAACACTTACTCTTGGCATATCTTTTACCATGTCTTTTACTTTCTCTACACTGTCTCCTGAACAAGTACAAATAACTTCTGCTCCTTGTTCATAAGCTGATTGTGCTGCTCCCCATGCAATACTCCATTTGTTTCTTACTCCCATAATCACTACTTTTTTACCTTCTAATAACATTTTAAATTCCTCCCTTATTTACTTTATATATATTTTTATTACATTATGCATTTATATTAACACATTGTTCTAAATTTTTCATATCGATTTTCTACTAATTCTTTTTTAGATAATGTGCTTAGTTCTTTTAAACTCTTTTGGATATATGTTTTTAGTTCTTTTATAACCATATCTATATCTTCCTGTGCTCCACCTTCTGGTTCTTTTATGATTTTATCAATAATTCTAAAATCTTTTAAGTCTTTCGCAGTAGCCTTCATATCCCCTGCTGCTTCTTTTGCTTTACTTGAATCTTTATATAAGATACTCGCAAATCCTTCTGGAGATAAAATAGAATATACTGCATTTTCTAACATAGCAATTCTATCTCCCACAGCAATTGCTAATGCGCCACCACTTGAACCTTCTCCAATGACAACACAAATAATTGGAACTTCTAATTTTGACATTTCAAACAAGTTTCTAGCAATCGCTTCTCCTTGACCTCTTTCTTCTGCTCCCATTCCAGGATATGCACCAGGTGTATCAATAAATGTGATAATTGGTCTATGAAACTTTTCTGCTTGTTTCATCAATCGTAATGCTTTTCTATATCCTTCTGGGTTTGGCATACCAAAATTTCTTTCCATATTTTCTTTTGCTTTTTTTCCTTTTTGCTCTCCAATTATAGTCACTGGCATACCATCAAATGTCGCAATTCCTCCGACAATTGCTTTATCATCTCCAAAATTTCTATCACCATGTAATTCCATAAAATTATCAAATAGTCCATTGATATAATCTAATGCTCTTGGTCTATTCATTTTTCTTGCAAGCATTACTCTATCCCATGCTGTTATGTTTGCCATGTTTTTACCTCCTTTATTTTTGTTTATGTAGCCTAATTAATTTTGCAATTGTTGATTTCATATCTTTTCTTTCTACAATTTTATCAATAAATCCATGCTCTAATAAAAATTCTGAACTTTGGAATCCTTCTGGTAATTTTTGATTAATTGTTTGCTCTATAACCCTTGGTCCTGCAAATCCAATTAATGCATGTGGTTCTGCTAAAATAATATCTCCTAAACTTGCAAAACTTGCCGTTACACCTCCTGTTGTTGGATCTGTTAATACAGAGATATATAATTGTCCTGCTTTATCTAATTTCGTAAGTGCACTTGATGTTTTCGCCATTTGCATTAAAGATATCATCCCTTCTTGCATTCTAGCACCACCTGATACACAAAATATAACTAATGGTAATTTCTTTTTAGCAGCTGTTTCAATTGCGAGTGTTATTCTTTCTCCTACTGCTGATCCCATACTTCCCATTAAAAAGTTTCCGTCCATGACAGCAAGTACTGCTTTTTCTCCTTCTATCTCGCATATACCGCATTTTACTGCTTCATCTATTCTTGTTTTTTCCTTTAACATTTCTACTTTTTTCATATATCCTTTAAATTTCAAAGGATCTTTTGTAACAATATCTCCACCAAATTCTTTAAAAGTTCCTTCATCTGCAATTTGTTTAATTCTTCTTCTTGATGATAATCTAAAATGTTTTCCACAATTAGGACATACACTCAAATTTTGATGTAAATCATCTTTATAAATAATTTCTTTGCATTTATCACATTTTACCCATTTTCCTATCATCATATCTGAGGCTTTTTCATTTTTTACTCTTTTTTCTTCCTTTTCGTTTACCTTTTTTACTTTTTCAATTACCAAGATATTTCCCTCCTTCAATATCTCTGTTGTCGCATAGACAAACGATCTCTATGCGACATTTTTTACATATTAAATTCTTTTTTGATAAAAGATGTATCATAACTATTTGTTTTAAAGTTTTCATTTTCCAATATTTTTAATAAAAAATCTATATTTGTTGTAATTCCTTCTACAACAAATTCCGCTACAGCACTTTTCATTTTTGCAATAGATTCTTCTCTATTTTTTCCATGAACAATTAGTTTTGCAAGCATTGAATCATATGTAGGTGGAACAGTATATCCACTGTATATAGCAGTATCTACTCTTACACCATTTCCTCCTGGAATATGTAATCCTGTTATGGTTCCTGGACATGGCATAAAGTTTTTATCTGGATTTTCTGCATTAATTCTTACTTCCATAGAATGTCCATCAAATTGAATATCTTCTTGTTTGTATGTTAATTCTTCTCCACCTGCAATTTTGATTTGTTCTTTGATGATATCTACACCTGTTACCATTTCTGTTACAGGATGTTCTACTTGTATTCTTGTATTCATTTCCATAAAATAGAAATCTTTATTTTTATCAACTAAAAATTCGATCGTTCCTGCATTAGAATAACCAATTTCTTTTACTGCCTTTACTGCTACTTCTCCCATTTTGTTTCTTGTTTCTTCATCTAAAATACCACTTGGTGTTTCTTCTAAGACTTTTTGATTTCTTCTTTGTACAGAACAATCTCTTTCTCCTAAGTGAATACAATTTCCATATTCATCAGCTAATATCTGTATTTCTACATGTCTTGGATTTTCTACAAATTTTTCTAAGTATAAACTATCATCATTAAAAGATACTTTTGCTTCCTGTTTAACAATATCATATTCTTTTTCTAATTCTTCCTTAGAATAAGCAACTCGAATACCTCTTCCGCCACCACCTGCTGATGCTTTTAGCATTACAGGATATTTAATTTGTTCTGCCAAGTTAACTGCTTGCTCTTTTGAATAAATAAGTCCATCTGAACCAGGTACAACTGGAACACCTGCTCTTTTCATCGTTTCTTTTGCTCTTGATTTATTTCCTAACAATTCAATTAATTTATAATCTGGTCCAATAAATTTAATTCCTGTCTCTTGACAAATTTTTGCAAAATTTGGATTTTCTGATAAAAATCCAAATCCTGGATGAATACTATCTGCACCTGTTAAGCACGCTGCTTCTAATATGGCTTTTACATTTAAATAACTTTTATTAGATGGTGCTGGACCCACACAAATTGCTTCATCAGCCAATTGTACATGTAATGCATTTTTATCAGCCTCTGAATAAATGGCAACTGTTCTAATTCCCATTTCTCTACAAGCTCTGATAATTCTAACCGCAATTTCTCCTCTATTGGCAATTAATACTTTTTTTAACATGAAAATTCCTCCTATGAAAGATAAATTTATTTTTATATTTTCTCAATTTTCCAAACAAATCTTGCTTTTCGAGAACTTTTCTTTATTTTTCTCGCTCAACTGCATTTTATACCCTAATATTATATATTCTTTTTTTATTTTTTTCAAGCTAGTATAGGTGGTCAGAATTAAATGACATTAAATGTCAATACACTTCATATTCTTTTTATGTAATAATTGTTTTAAACATTCGTTTAAGGTGATACTATGATAAAAGAAAAAAGAAAGGCAAAAAAATATACACAAGAAAAAATGTCTGAGATACTGGGAATCAGTTTAAGACAATATACGAATTGATAATGAAGAAGATTTACCCAGAAGAGATGTTTTAAAAAATCTAATTTTAGAATTAGAATTAACAGACGAAGAATTAGGGGAATACATAAGAGTTATGGCTAATAAAATAGCTTAAGAATATTTTGATTATATCATTCAATATTCTTAAGCTATTTTATTGTTGTATAAAAACTCATCCACTATTTTGTGGATATATGTATATTTTCAATTTCTGCATGTAATTCTCTAGAAATAATATTTTGTATTTGTGCCACTTCTTCTTGTTGTAATTGTTCCACTCCTATAATCACACTAATACTATCTCCATTGACAAAAATGATATTCTTGGTAAACCCTTTTGTGCTAATTAAATTCTCACATATCATAATACTATTTTTGATATCATTAATTTTCTTAATTTCCTCTGTTGCACTTTGTTTTTGTGTTTCTAAACTATTGCTACTATTTAAAACTTTTTCATAACTTTCTATCATCTGTGAATACATAGTATCCCTTTCTAATTTTGATTTTGTAAAATATTCATCTGTTGTTACTGCTGATGTTGTTTGGCTTGTTGTATTATTTTCTGATGTATTTGTGTTTTGTGCTATATCCTTATTGGTTTCTTCAGTTGTAATTTCGTTGGTATTACTTGTATTTCCGTTTTCATTTACAGTTGTATTCTCTGTTACTTCATTTTCATTAACTGCCTCACTATTTACTAATGTGGCATCTCCAATATCAGCAATCTGCATATCATCATTTGCCTCCATTTTCATTGCTGTTTGTGCAGAGACTTGTTCTGCTGTATTCGTAGTATAATTTAAGTATCCCGCAGTCACTAGCATTAAAGCAATGACATAAATAATCACTTGATTTTTCTTTAATAAACCTTTCATTATTTTCATAGATTTACCTTCCTTTCTAGGTCTGTCCCTTTTGGACAAAAAATGTCCATTTTGACACGTCCCTAATGTTCCATCTCAAAAACTTGTATTTTATGTGTTGCTAATCCTGTTACTGCTTCTACTGCTTGAATAATGCTTGTTTTTACTTCTGCACTTCCTGCTCCTTTTGCTGTTATAATTGCACCTTCTATTTGAGGTTCTACTATTTTTTGTGTAATAACCGTTTTTTCTCCATTATTTTCTTCATATATGATTTCTTTTTGTGAATCTGTTTCTTCTATTTTTCTTGTTCCTCCTGATGTGTCTGTTTCTTCTGTATTACTAGTTTGTGTATTTTCATTATACATAGGTATCATTTCACTAGATTCCGAATAGTTGATAAATACATTTACTTCTCCCACTCCTTGTATTTTTGATAAAATTTCTTCTAATTTTACTTCTAACTCATTAGTTGTATTCATTGATACTTCTGATGAAGATGTATTTGTATTTGCTAATTTTTTTGAAGTATCATTTTGTGAATCTTTATAATTACTACTATTTTTATCTTCATTCCATATAATATTTATGATAACAATTGTAACAATTAATATCACAACAAAAAATATTAAATTTTCTATTTTCTTTTTATGCTTCTTATTTCCTTCTTCTGGACGAATCAAACCTTTTAATTTATCTTTAAACATTTTTCCTCAACTCCATATTCTTCTTTTAAGAACTTTTTTATCTTTTGGATATCAACATTATTTATACTTGTTTTATTATCTGCTTGCTCTTTATTTGTTGTATTGATTTTTCCAATCGTCGTATTAACTGGCTTGATTTTTTGTATTTCTTCTACCAGTTTATCTTCGATGGTTTCTGTTTGTTCTGTCTCATTTCCTTGTTGATTATTTTCCTGTTCTTCTTTTTTTTCAACTGTTAAAACAATTTCTTCTATATAATTTTCTTCATTTTTGCTAGACAGTGTCGCATACACATTGCAAGTTGTAACCTGATACCCTAAACTTTCTACTTTTTGTGTTATATCTTTTTCTAATTCTCTTATATAAATTTCTTCTACTTGATTATTTACAGAATTTTGTGTCTCATTTGTTTGACTAGTTGTATAATGATCAATATATTCATTTAAATCATAAGAATTGACATCTAATATATCTTTATTTCTAATAAATGGTGACAAGATATTAAATATAATATATAAACCAAATACCATTCTTACATATTTCTTTGTTTTATTATTAGGTAATAACATTTCCAAAATAGATATGACAATAATGGCTAGTCCTAAACTTTTAGCCCAACTACTTAAAAACTCTATCATAACTTCCCCTATCTATACATCATTCCTGTATTGGATATCTTAACCACTAAAGCTGTACCAACAATCAGCATAACCGATACAGAACATAATATAGCTAGAAAAATTTTATATACATCTCCTATTTGATCTAATAAACTAGTTATATTTTTATCTGCTATTGGTTCACAAATTGCTGACATTAACTTATATGCTATTGTAAAGATTCCTAATTTTAAGATTGGCATGATACAAATTCCTATTGCAATTATGATTCCAATAACTCCTACTGCATTTTTCAATATAATGCCACATCCTAAGACAGTATCTACTGCATCACCTAATATTTTTCCTACTACAGGTATTGCTGAACTAACAACTGCTTTTGTTGTTTTTGCAGTAATTCCATCCACACTACTAGAAAGTGTACCTTCTAAAGAAATAACCGCTACAAAAATAGTAAGAATAATTCCAAAAAACCACACAATTCCTGATTTTAAAAATTTTGATAATTTGTCAATTTGCACATTATCTGAAATTTTGGATATAACAATTAAGCTTGTAAAAATTAATACGATTGGAATAATGAGAGTTTGTATGATGTTTCCTATAAAATTGATTAGGAATAATATAATCGGCTCTAACACACCACTTGTTGTAATACTTCCTGTATATATCATCAGTGAAATTAATAAAGGAATTAATATATTCATAAATCCAATTAAGTTATTACAACTATCTTTTACAATTTGTACAATATCTGAAAAATTCATCATAACAATCGTAATAATTAATATATATTGAACATAATAAATTAATTTTGAAATCGTATCACTTTCTAAACTTTCACTTACAGATTTTAAGATACTATGTATAACCACAATAGCTAGTATACTTCCTAATACTGTTAAACCATCTACTAATTCTCCTCCAAATAAACTAAGTACTTTTTTAAATAATGTTTGATTATTTACTTCTCCTTTTATTGCATTTTCAAGAATTTCATTCATATCTATATCTTCAAAAAACTCACCGGAATATTCTTTGGCTTGTTTGATAAATTCACTAATCCCAAACTCTTCTTGTTGCTCTTTTAATGTTTCTTCTTCTTCAGCAAGTACCGTTGGCATTATAAAATGTAAAAGGAGAATAAAGAATATTAAAATATATATAATTTTTTTCATTTTGTCTCCTTATCTTTTGTAAACTTTGTCGCTTTCTTTCATATTTAAGGCAAAATCTGTAATATAATTTCTAACAAACTAGATATGATTGGAATAGACATAGAAATAATGATAATTTTACTTCCTAATTCTATTTTACTAGCAATTGCTCCCTCTCCTGAATCTCTACATATACTAACTGCAAATTCTGAAAGAAAGGCAATTCCTGTTATTTTAATTAGTAAAGATAAAAATTGACTATTAATATTGGCTTTTCCCGCAATTGATTGTATTAAACTCACAATTCCTGTTAATTGGTCTGTTAATAAGAGTAATATCAGAGCTCCTGTTAATAAACTAATATATATTGCAAATTCTGGTTTATATTGTTTTAATAATATGATGATAATCAATGCAATTAATCCAATTCCAATAATTCTAATAATCTCCATAAACATATCCTTTTCAAAATTTACAAATCAAATATGGTTCTTACTGTTTCAAACAAATCACTAATTTCTCTTATTACCATTGTGAGAACAATAATTAATCCTGCTAAAGTAGTCATCATTGCTTGGTCTTCTCTCCCTGCTCTTACCAGTACTTGATGTAAAACAGCAACTAATATACCAATTGCTGCTATCCTAAATAACAAATTGATATCCATTATCTTCTTCTCCTTTTTTTCTAAATTAAAATAATGACAATTGCTAGTCCTATCGTTGTCCCAAGCTTACGATACAATTTTTCATTTTTATTTTTTTCTTCTTCTGCTTCTGTGATTTGTTTTTCTAAAAAATTTTCTGTAATTTCTATTTGACTAATTTGCCCTTCTACATCTGTTTGTCCTAACATTTTAGAAAGCATTAATAATACATGTATATCTTCATCATTAAGATTTGTTTCACTTGTTTGTACTGCTTTCTCCCAAGCTTCTCCTGCACTAAGTTCTTTCATATTTTCCCCGCGCTTTTTCAAAGATTCGCCCTATGTTTTCTTTTGCATTACTTGCTATTTCTTTAAATATCTCTGGAATAGGTTCATATGTAAATCTGATTTTTGATTTAAAAACATTTAGAATGTTTTTCATCTCTTCTAATTCTTCTAATCGGTAGGAATATTTTTTTGCAATGCATCTTCCAATCAAACTAGACGCAATAAATACTAATAAAAGCATAAAATATTTAATTGTTTGCATATTATACACCTTGTCCCTTTATCTTAATTTATTTTTCTTTATATTATATGCACGTACTTTTTCTTCTAGAACAATAGCGAAATTTTTTTAATATTTTCTCTGTTTTTAACATTTTAAAGCCCGCGTTATTGTATAACTATATAAAAATAATTTTCTCGATTATTTTTTTATCGATTAATTTTTTAATATATTGATTGCTATGCACATCTTCTATCGTTTTTCCATGCATGGTAAATATCCCTTTCACACCAGATAACATAGCCTCTTCGATTGCTTGTATATCTTCATTTCCTCCAATTTCGTCACAAGCAATAATTTCTGGTGCCATTGTTCTAATTAATATTTTAATTCCTTTTACTTTTGATACATTATCTATAATATCTGTTCTCATGCCAACATCATTTTGTGGAAGACCTCTATACATAGCTGCAATCTCTCCTCTTTCATCAACCACTCCACATGTTTTCCCCTTAAAATTTATCCCAGTCAGTCCATTACTTAAATTTCTAATTAAATCTCTCAATATTGTCGTTTTTCCTTTTCCAGGTGGTGAAACAATTAATGTATTAAATATTGTTTGATTTTTAATATCAATAACTTGTCCAATAATTCGATTACTACAATTAAGAACTTCTCTAGCAATTCTAAAATTCAAACTGGTTATATATTTGATATTAATAATTTCTCCATTTTCTACAACTACTGTTCCTGTTATTCCTACTCTATGTCCTCCTCTTATGGTAATATATCCTTCACATAATTGCTTTTTATATGCATAAATAGAATTTTCGCATAATCTTTCTACAATTTGTAATATTTCATTTTGTGTAATTTTATACTCCACAACTAGTTCTTTATCTCTAAGCTTTAAAATTAATGGTCTATCAATTCTAATTCTGATTTCTTGTAATTCATCTTTTATTTTATTATTAGAAATAATAGTGTTATAAAGTATATTAGATAAATTCATCGGAAAAAACTTAACAATTTCTAAAAGTTTTTCCATTTTTACTCACATTCCTTTCTTTGGTTTTACCTATTCATCCATAATATATATATTCTATAATGTATGATTTATTACCATTTTTTATATAACAAAAAAAGTAAGACTTTACTCTTTAATTGGTAAGTCTTACTTTTTTTATCTTTTTTGAACTCTATTTATTAAATTTATTATAAGGTCTGTCCCTTTTGGACAAAAAATGTCCATTTTGACACGTCCCTAACGTTTATTAATAACCGCTCTATAAATTAATCCTGTATTACTATCTTTTTCAAATTCTACTCTATATGCATCATCTACATTAATACTACTTTTTAGGAAGGTAATGTTTTGTTCAGTAACTTCATATTCTTCCCCATCCATATTGATTTCTTCTATTTGGTTATTTCCATCTGTTTCATTATTATTCTGAATAGTAGTCAATAATCCTTTTACTGTTGCCCCTTTTGTATTTGTACTTTGATATAATTCAAATTTAGCATTAAATGCATTTACTGCTTGTTCATCTACTTGTGTATTGGCTTGATTTGCTACTAAAAATGTTGGAATTAGATATTGAATTGGATTTTCATCTTCAGCTACTCCTAATTCTTCCATTTTTACTTGATTTACTTCTGTCATTCTTTCTTGTATAGCATTCATTAAATTATTAACATACTCACTATCTTTATCATTTAAAATAACGGCATTTTCTTCTGTTAAATCTTCTATTGCTACACCATCTTTAAATTGTACCTGATTTGTTATACTATATTTATTATGACTTGTTATATTTTCTGAAGTGTTCGTTGCATTTTCATCTGTTGTTGTTTCTTCTTCTGGTTCTTCAATGATTTCTCCTGTATTATCTATAACAAATCTATCTCCTGTACTGACAAATGTAATATTAAATGTTGTATCTGTTTCTTTTTGTAAACGCATATCTGTATATACTTCATTTTGTCCTGTTGATAGTTCTTCTTCTACATCTGTATCACTAATTTGTGTTTCATCTTCTCCTGCTGCTATTTTATTTGCTTTTACTGTTGTCATTAATAATTGTATTGTTTCTTTTTCACTAGGAACCGTTATTGTATTTTGTCTTTCTGTATCTTGTACCTCTGCATTTTGTGTTTCTGTAGCCTGTTGCAATATTTCGGTTTCTCCATACATTCCTTCTAATGTTAGCTCATATGTTTCTGTTACATTGTCTGAATTTAATCCAGAATATTTAGCTGTAAATATAGCACTTGTGTCTTGTTCTGTTGTATTTAAATTTACTGTGTAGGTTATATCTTGGGCATTTCCTTCTTTATTAATTGTTAATGTATTTCCTGCTATGCCAACATCCACTCTACTAAGTTTTCCTCCTGTAGTATATACCGTCATTTCCATATTACTATTTAATTCTAAATCATTTATATTTTCGATTAAATCATCTATAGAATTTGCATCTACATGTATATCCATTCCTTTTAATAACATATTCAATTTCTGCATAGTATCTGTATCTGTTTTCAAAGCATTTAGCATTTGGCTCAATATATTTTTTAATTCTTCTCCTGTTAATGTTACTTTATAACCAGTTAAATTTCCTTCTGTTAATGTTGAAAACTTACTATCATCTAATGTGTTAAATATATTGTCAAAATAAGTTGTTTTTAGCTTTTGAGCTTCTTCATTTGAAAATTCTATATTTGAAAATTGCATTAAATTATTGATATCTTCAAAGCCTGAAAGTTCTTCATTATTTTTAATAGCTACAAAACTACTTCCTATATATTCGGTTTGAATTCCTGTTACTGTATTTGTTTTTCTATATGTTAATGGAAAATTGACACTATCTGAATAGTTGAGTGTAATCTCTTTTTCTGATTTTGAATTACTTGGATCTTCTTTTCCCGAAAAAGTAATATTAAAATTATTCGCCAATTCTAACTCTTCTTCCATATTCGGAATAGAAACTTCAAATGTTACTTCCCCATTATTTTCATAACTTGTACTGTTCTTTTTTTGAAAATATTGTCTTAATGGATCCTCTATAAATCCATTTTCATTTTGTACTATCTGTGATGTATATTTAAAAAATAACTGCTTATTACTTTTAAACATATCTGTGAAAAAATATAAATATGCAATTCCACCTATTAGAAGTAAGATAATTATTAAGATAATAATTATAATAACTAATCCTTTGTTTTTCTTTTGTTTCATATGCGCCTCCATTAATTTTTATTCTTCCCAATTATGATAAATATTTGAAACGTCATCTAAATCTTCTAGTTTTTCAATTAACCTTTCCATCTTTTCAATTCCTTTTTCATCTAGTTTTACAGTAGTTGTTGGTACCATTTGCACTTCTGCCTCTAGGAATTCTAATCCTGCTTCTTCTAATTTTTCACGAACAGTTGTAAAATCTGATGGATCTGTTGTAATTTCATATATTTCCTCTTCTGATGAAAAATCCTCTGCTCCTGCTTCTAGTGCTAACATCATTAAATCATCTTCACTCATAGATGTTGTTTCTTTTTCAATCACAATAACACCTTTTTTATTAAACATATAAGATACACAACCTGTCGTTCCTAAATTTCCTCCTGCTTTATCAAATACGTGTCTAACATCTGCTGCTGTTCTATTTTTATTATCTGTTGATGCTTCTACAATCACAGCTACTCCATTTGGTCCATATCCTTCATATGTAATTTCTTCATAATTTTCATTACTTGTTGATGCTTTTCTAATGGCATTATTAATTGTATCATTTGGCATATTGGCAGCCTTACATTTTGCAATTACATTTTTTAATTTTGAATTTCCTGCAGGATCTGGTCCACCTTCTTTTACAGCAATTAGTAATTCTCTTCCTAATTTTGTAAATATTTTTCCTCTTGCTGCATCTGCTTTTCCTTTTTTAGCTTGTATGTTGTGCCATTTAGAATGTCCTGACATTTTAATTCCTCCTTTATTTTTTATTGATTTTTATTCATTGAATTACATCTCAGTAATTTATTAATTCTAAAATATTTTATCATAATTTTTCTATTTTGTGTAGTATTTTTATAAATAAAAGTTGTTTTTCTCATAAATAAGAACCTTGTTGTCTTTGACAATAAAAAAGAATATATCCCGTTTTTAATGGAATATATTCTTTTTCCCTTAATGTTATGTGACATTAAGGATGCAAATATTCATCAACAAGTTCTTCGAATTGTTCTGATTCAGTAAAATAGCTTCCTTGCTTGCTTACATCAAATGTGTCAACATTTTCGTTTAACAATGCCTCACATAATGCATTTACAAGTTCTGGATTTTCTAAATTGTATTCATACAATTTTTCCTGAATCTCTTTTTCCCTTCCTGTACAGTCAAGAAATCTTTGTACTTCTGGCTTTGCTTCATATTCCGATTTGAAGCCTTCATATTTCTTATATATTTCCTGTACTTTTGGCATTTCTTGAAGTTCTATTGGTAGATCTTCAAATTTGACCAATTCACAATTATTAGGTTCGCTATGATATGCCTCTCCACTTCCAAGAATGAAAATATGTTTTGCAATTAATTGCTCTTCCTCTACATTAAATTCATCTTCACATACATCATTATACAGTCCGCTTATGCATGACTGAAATGTGTCATATTCTGCACTTTCTTTCTCTACAATCTCTTCATATGTCATGCCATATGTTTCTTCACTGTATTGATTAACAATTCTCTTAGGAATTTCGTTAACCACATCTGCATAATAGAACATTTTATTTCCTTTACTTAGTTCTATTATTTGTTTTTTGTTATGCAACATATTTGTTTCCCAATCATAATTGTAGGCACAAATCGATAAAATCACGCCACCTCTTTCATATGAATCATAGCTAGATATTGATAAATTTCTAACATCTTCTTCTGAGAAAGCTTTGTCAATCTGTGCTTCCACGACATCCCATTCTTCTTGATGCTTTTTTTCAAAGTCATCAAGATTTTCATCGACTTTCAGAAATAGATTCATTCTATAATAACTTTTATAATACATTTTTTTAGTTAAAATAGCATATGTTAGATACTGTTTAAATTCCTCTGTATCTTTTCTTAATTCTATTTCTTCTCTCTGCCTCTGTTCTTCCTTTTGGATATCATCATTCTTTTTAATGGTACTCCATATCATAACATTGCAAATGATGACTACAAATATTATGAATATGATTCCTTTCCCATTCCGCTGTTTCTTCATGTTCTTTCTCCTCCTTAATAAATATTTAACTTTCCCTCTTTTATTGCTCAAGGGATTTACATAAAAGCTTCAAGTTTTATTTTATCACATTTTTTTCCATTTGTATAGTATCACATAAAATGTCCCATTGAGTTCGTTTTTCAATGGGACATTTTATTATTGCTTTCCTGCGTTTAATGCATTTTTAGCCGATTTATTTAACATTTTTTTGGCCAAAGCACAAATGATAGGGTTTGTTGCTGATACAGCTTCTATATTTTTCTTCTTTCCTAACACTTTTAAGCAAGTATCTGTGTAATCAACTACCATATCTAATCCAGATACAAATGATGCCATATCAGAATTTAAAAATACCATTGGAGCTGCCATTTCTTCTGATGTTGCAAGTCTTCCAGCTAATCCTGCTTGTGCAATTAATCCTTCTTCACTTCCTACCATATCTTGAAATTCTTGTTTCATTCCTGTATCTGTTGATGCTGGTAATACATTGTTTATTCTGATTCCCTTTTTTGCAAATTCTACGGATTGTTCACATATAAATTGAGATAAACATCTTTTAGAATACATATATGCAAATGTGGCAGGTGCAGACGAAGCCAATTTTTTCGTTACTTCTTGAACTTCTTCCCAAGTTTTGCTATGTACGACTTTGTTTTGTTCTCTTTTAAATTTCTTCCATTCTAATCCTGCTGTAGAAGTGCAAAAAACAATACTAGAGCCTTTACGCATTCTATTTTTCAAATAATTTAAGGTAATATACATATTTGCTGTATAGTTACAATCAAATGTTGTTCTATAATCTGTTTTTGAACCAGAAAGTCCAGCAACGCCAAAAAATGAATCAATATGTTCTGGAAGCTTCTTAAATACTTCATCTATTTCTTCCTTATTAGCTAAATTACATTGCATAAATTCTGTAATTCCTTCTACTTTACATTCATTCATATCGATTGCATAAACTTTTGCTCCTAAATCTACAAGCATTCTAGCTGTGGCTTCCCCCATTCCACTAGATGCTCCTGTTACAACACAAACTTTTCCTTGATATCCAAAATAATCTCTCATAATTAATCCCTCTTCTTTCGTTTTATTTTTTATATTTTAATATCTTTACTAGTAAATCTTATTTCTACTTTTTGTTACTTTGTTTATTTTCAAATATATTATCATTCAAAAAAATAATATTGTCAATATTTTCTACTTCAAATCAATGAAATTCAACTTCTCAATAGTTTCTTTTCCGATAATTTCATTTGCTAATTCTACAAATTCATTGAATAATTTAATTTGTCCTCTATGATGAGCATCAATACCATATACTACAAGAATATCATATTCTGATGCAATCTTCCAAAATTCTTTACATGGATATACTACTTTTTCTAGTTTTTTTCTTTGTTCTTCTATTGGTTTATGATTTAATTTTCTATTTTCATAATATGTTTTTGCGAATATATTATTTAAATTAATTTCTAACGGTATCTTATATTTTTCAGCTGCTTTACAGATAAGATGAGCAACTTCTTCTTCAATTTTTCCAAATTCTTTTCTCTTTAACATATAAATATCTGGATGTGCAATAATATCTGGAATTTCACATTTCATTGCTTGTTCTATATATTCTGCATATCTTAATAACTCTTTATTTGAAAAATCATGCTTTCCATGTATTTTTAATTCTTGATTATCATCATAAACAAAATGCTGTCCTAAAACCAATTTATCTGTTTCAGCTTTTAGCTCTTTTAAGTTTTCTTCCTCTCCTGGTAAATATTCCACTTCATACCCACTTTGAATTTCAATTTGTTCAGCATATTTTTCTTTTAATGCTTGTATATTTTTTAAATATTCTTTTCTTTGATCATATTCCATTCTCATGTTTTTTCTTTTATCTATCTTGTTTTTTTCTGGGCAATGATCTGTAAAAGCCATCCTTTTAAATCCCATTTTGATATGTGCTTCTACATATTCCTCATCTGTCATATCCAAATCTGCATGTCCACATCTATAGGTATGTGTATGATAATTAAATTCTTGCATCTCTTTTCCTCCCTCTTTTAAATCTCAAATATAAATATATTATATCATATTATTCATATACTTCTTTCCTTATTTTTCTCTGCTTCATAATATCATTTTTTAATACAGCATATATTCCAACCAATAGTAAAGTTAATTCTCCTAATACCATAAACCAACTTTGATAATAAATATAATATGAACCATAAAATAATCCTGTCGTTATTCCTGATATTCTAACCAATGTCATGTTAGATTGCCATAAACAATATGTTCTGATAATCGAACCAATTGTTGGTAATAAAGATATGCTACCATTCCATGTAAACATACAATTTACAATAATGATACTTTCAAAAAAGAATAAAATAATAATATATACTATCTTATTAATTTTATTTTTATTCATAAATATAAATGTTCTAATAAAATTTATTAGACTTAAAACTGCTCCTGTATATGCTGTTATGACAAAATCATAAATTGATTCCAAAAGACAACTTAATGACTGTACAAATAATGATTTTTTTCTTTCTTTTATACAAATACTAATGATAAGTGCTAAAACTGCTAATATACTAAATATCATTTTTCTTACCTCTCTTATTGTTTCAATTTTTCAGATAGTTTCTCCTATATATTTTTATATTATGTCGATTTACCCCAATGCCACATCTAATATCATCATAATCACAAAACCAATTGCTACACCAATCGTTCCAATATTTGAATGTTCTCCTTCTTGTGATTCTGGAATCAATTCCTCTACTACAACATAAATCATAGCACCTGCCGCAAATGCTAATAAATATGGTAATATCGGAACAATCGCATTTGTTAATAATATGGTTATAATAGCTGCAATTGGTTCAACAATTCCAGATAATGTTCCATACACAAACGCTTTTAACTTAGATATACCTTGTGTTCTTAATGGCATAGATATGATAGCACCTTCTGGAAAATTTTGAATCGCTATACCAATCGCTAAACTAACTGCACCTACTAAGCTAATTCCTACATTTCCTATCATAGCGCCAGCTAAAGTTACACCCATAGCCATTCCTTCTGGAATGTTATGCAGTGTTACAGCTAAAACAAGCATAGTAGATTCTTTTATCTTTGCTTTAATTCCTTCTGGTTTATCTGTGTGTAAATGTAGATGTGGTATAATACTATCTAAAATCAATAAAAAACCAATTCCTAATAAGAATCCAATGACTGCTGGTAACCATGAAATTTCATGTTGCTCTGTTGCCATTTCCATAGATGGCATTAATAAAGACCAGATGGAAGCTGCCATCATAACACCTGCTGCAAAACCAATTAATAATTTTTCTACTGTTTTATGAATAGATTTTCTCATAAAAAATACCATTGCTGAACCTAAAAGTGTTCCCAAAAATGGTATAACTAATATTATAATCATATCTATACTCATATATTTATCCTTCCTTTGTATATTTTATTTCATCATAGTTTTATCACATTTTTATACATTTGTATAGTCTGTATTAGGAAATAATGGATATATCAATATTTTAAAGAATTCGAATGCGACCGGAATTGTTTTATAAATTCTTAAGTCAAAACCATAAAGGGTCCTGTTTCCGGGTATTGTTATGGTTTTGGCTTTAGAATTTGTTAAACAAAGATGAAGGGTAGCCGAGAATTTTTAAAATATTGATATATCCATTATTCCCTACATTTAACTAGTAATAAAAATGTACATAAAATCAAATATTCTATGTACATTTATCATAACCTTTTTATTTTATATTATTTTTCTTTTATTGTTTTGGTTTATATGTCATAATATTGCTTACAGCTTCTGGTCTAACTGGTGACATCAATATTTTTCCAGTTCCTCTATAAACATTCACAAATCCTTCCCCTGCAACAGCTGAACCTAATAAACTTCTAGTAGACTTCTCTACTGTAAAATTTAATGAGTCAGACCATGCAATTGCCATATTTCCATCGATTTTTATTTGGTCATTTTGTAATTCTACTTCAATTAATTCTTCTCTTGGAACTGGACTTTCTAAAACTGCAATTCCTTGTCCTGATAATGTTAAGTTGAATAATCCTTCTCCTCCTAATACTGCAGAAGATAAATTACTTCTCATAACAACATTTGTATTTAGACTTGCTTCACAAGCTAGGAATAATCCATCTTCTAACACAATGCTACCATTCCAAGCACCAACATCTTCTAGTAAAATATAGTTATATGTTGGTTCTAATGCTAATAATCCTGTACCATGATATTTTGGTTTTACTGTTGATTCACTTGTTACACTTCCCTTTAGTGCTTTTCCTAAGAAATCTCCAACACCTTTTACATTTGTTTTTGATTCTATATTTCCTGCCATCCATTGCATTGCTCCGCTACTGGTCACATATTCGTCTTCTTGCAATTGTATAATAACTTGTCTTCTTCTCACATTCATTTTCGCCGCAAAATATTCTGACATAGCTGTCAATTTATTAACACTGACATCTCTTTGAAATTCAACGACTGATATATTTCCCTTTCTATCAATAATTTTCACATCATCATTATCAAATAAATTTTTCACTGAAATCATATGAATACCTCCTTTTATTTTTAACTCATTATATACAAAACTTCTATACCATGACAATATATTGTAAAAAATTTTTATATTTTTCTATCAATATGTTTTATTTTTATTTTGTTGTGGTATAATGTTAAATGAATTTTAACAAAAGAAAGGGAGATGAGTGTACTCATGGCAAACACGAAAGAGGAAGTAAATGTTTGCAAACTTTATGATCAAGAATGTTTACTTTCTAAAGATGAGTTTATAAAAAAATACAAAATCAAAGAAAATGGTCTTACATCACAAGAAGCGGAATATAAACTAAAACAATTAGGACCAAATATTATTAGGCAAGCAAAACCGAAAAGATGGTATCACTACTTTTTTGAGAGTTTATTTACGCCATTTAATCTAATTTTATTAGGAATTACTTTATTATTGTGCTATACAGATGTTATCTTACCAGAAACGCCTAGTTATGCCAATATTATTGTTATTGCTATATTAGTTGCTGCAAGCACTTTGTTGGATTTTGTCGAAGAATATCGTTCTAATAAAGCAGCAAATGAATTAAAAGAATTAGTTGCTACTACTTGTCATGTCATAAGAGATGGAAAAGAAGTTCAAATTCCTATAAAAGAAGTAACACTTGGGGATATTGTCATTCTTTCTGCTGGTAGTATGATTCCAGCTGATTTAAGAATTATTGAAGCCACTGATCTTTATGTAGGACAATCTTCTTTAACTGGTGAATCAGATGCTGTTAAAAAATTAGTTGAAACAGAAATGCAACCAGAGGATTTAGATAGTATTGCTGATTTAGATACCATTTGTTTTATGGGAACCACTGTTATTTCTGGTAGTGCTAAAGGTGTTGTTATTAAAACAGCTGATTCCACATACTTTGGAAAAATTGCACACACATTATCTTCTGGAAAACCTAAAACAGCTTTTCAAAAAGGAATTGAAAGTATTAGTAAATTGTTAATTCGCTTTATGTTAATCATTATTCCTATTGTATTTATCCTTAATTTTTCAAAACACAGCATTGTAACAGCATTTACCTTTGCAGTAGCCATTTCTATTGCCATTACACCTTTACTACTTCCTGTTATTTTATCTTCTTGTTTATCAAAAGGTGCTGTCAAAATGTCTAAGAAAAAGACAATTGTTAAAAAGTTAGATGCTATTCAAAATTTTGGTGCCATGAATATTTTATGTACGGACAAAACAGGTACTTTAACAGAGGATAAAATTGTTCTAGAAAAATATTTGGATATAAAAGGTGATGAAGATATTGGTGTTTTAAAATATGCTTATTTAAATGCAAGTTTTCAAACTGGTTTAAGAAGTAATATTGATGAAGCTGTTATCAAACGAGGTAGCGAATATAATATGCCAGAATTAACTAGTAAATATATTAAACTAGATGAAATTCCTTTTGATTTTGCTCGTAGACGTTTATCTATTGCTGTAAAAAATGAAGAAGGTAAAGATGAATTAATTACCAAAGGTGCTGTAGAAGAAATTTTAAATATTTCTACTTCAGTAGAATATCAAGGTGTTGTTTCCCCTCTAACTAAAGAAATTAAAGAAAATATACAAAGAATTAGTAAAAACTTAAATAAAGAAGGTTTAAGAGTTATTGCTGTTTGTAAAAAATATAGTAATGAACCTGGTTATGATTTTGAAGTAAAAGATGAAAAAAATATGATACTAATCGGCTTTATTGGTTTCTTAGATCCACCTAAAGAAAGTGCTAAAGAAGCTGTTGCAAGGATGAATAAAGCTGGTATTCGTGTTATTGTTTTAACAGGTGATAATGCAGAAGTTACGAAATGTATTTGTGATAAAGTCAATATCAAATCTAAACATATAATTTTAGGAAGCGAATTAGACAAATTACCAGATGTGGCTGTTCATAGATTAATTAAGAAAAATAATATTTTTGCAAAATTATCTCCTATTCAAAAAGCAAGAATTGTAAGACTTTTAAAAGAACAAGGAAATGTTGTAGGATATATGGGAGATGGAATTAATGATAGCCCTTCCCTAACCAATTCAGATGTTGGTATTTCAGTTGATACTGCTGTAGATATTGCAAAAGAATCTGCTGACATTATCTTACTAGAAAAAGATTTAAATGTTTTATTAGATGGTGTAACAGAAGGAAGAAAAACATTTGCAAACTTAATGAAATATATTAAAATGGCAACAAGCTTTAACTTTGGAGAAGTATTATCTGTTATTGTTGCAAGTGTTGCTTTACCATTCTTACCAGAAACGCCTATTCAATTATTGGTAGAAGGTTTATTATATGATTTTGGGCAGATGACACTTCCTTTTGATGATGTAGATACAGAAATTGTACGAAAACCTAAAAAATTAGACATTAAAAGTTTAAAACACTTTATGCTATTTATGGGACCAGTTAGTTCTATCTTTGACTTAATTGTATTTGCTTCTTTATGGTTTATATTTGGCGTTAGAGAAGCTGCACTTTTCCAAACCATTTGGTTCTCATATAGTATTGTTTCAAACCTAGTCGGAATGCATATTATCAGAACTGCAAAAATACCTTTTATACAAAGTAATGCTAATAAAATGGTATACTTCTCTTCTATTTTATTAATACTAATAGGAATTATTGTACCATTTACACCTTTAGGAAGTCTTATTGGATTAGTTCCAATTGCTGGACAATATATTGCATTAATCTTTATTGTAACATTCTTATATTGTATTTTAGCTATGTTTGCAAAAAAAGTATACATCAAGAAATATGGTGAATGGATATGATAAGGACGCGTCAAAATGGACAAAAGAGACAGATCTTTAAATATAAGGTCTGTCCCTTTTGTCCATTTTGACGCGTCCCTAATGTTTCATCCTTTGTATCTATATCCATCTACAACTTTCCCGTCTACATCTCTTATTTCTATATCTTTATCATCCATTATGACATATGTATGTGGTGTATTCTCTTTTGGTAATGTAATAGAACCTGGATTTACAAATAATTGATTATCATATTTTTTAATAAAACATGTATGAAAATGTCCATAAAACATAATATCAAAATCTTCTGTTGGTAAATTATCTATATTGTATTTATGTCCATGTGTAAAAAATATATTCTTTCCATTGATTCTTTCCAATATATTTTCTTTTATTTCAAACTCAGAAACCATTTGGTCTACTTCTGCATCACAGTTTCCTCTTACAACTTCTAGCTTATCTTTTACACTATTTAATACTTTTGCTACTTTCTTTGGATCATATTCCTCTGTTAACGGATTTCTAGGTCCATGATAGTATAAATCTCCTAATACCACTATCTTTTCTGGATTCTCCCTTTTTATAATTTCTTTTAATTTGTCTGCATAATATCCTGAACCATGGATATCTGATACAACTAACACTTTCATAAAACTCATTCCTTTCTTCATTGGCTAGTTTTTGTATTTTTAATTATCATATATTCTAGAATATATTGTTATAAAATTCAACCCCTATATAGAAAAAAATGACATCATTTTTTTGATGCCATTTTTTCTATTCCATTATCTTTTTAATATCTTCATCTTGTTTTAATTTATTGGATATAAAATGATATGCTTGTTTGTTTTGTTTCACAGCAATTTCAGCTAATTCCTTATCATCAATTAATCGTTTACTAGCATATTTGATAATAATACCTTTATTTTCTACCGCTGCTTTTACTACTTCTTTATCATCTCTTAATTCTTCTGATGCATAATATAAAGCTTGTCCATATTGTTTACAACATTCTAACATAATTTCTTTGTCTCCTGCTAATTCCTCTGATGCATAACAGATTGTCCAAGGTGCAGTTCTAGTCGCTAGTTGTAAAACTTCTTTATCTCCCTTTAATCTTGTACTTGCAAATTCTAAAGCTTCTCCATCTTGCTTTAATGCCTCCATTACAACTTCTTTATCATCTTGTAATTCTTCTGATGCAAATTCTAAGTTCTTTCCACTTTCTTTTACTACTTGTAATATAAATTCTTTGTTATTGTTATTTTTTTGTATTTCTTCTATTTTCATTTATGTCTACTCCCTTTTCTCATCTTTATTATCTAGGCTCATACATTTTTCTATATCAAAAAAATTATTTTCTTCTGTTAGAACTATATCAAAATTTTTTCTATACACTTCTAAATTTTCTGCAACATTTTTATTTAAAAATCCTATTTTTAAAGATTTATCTTCTGGATATTCTCCCATCATGTTAATATCTTCAACTAAATCTCCTATCACAATCCTATATTCTTTTATATCTATTTTTTCTTTTAAATTTCCATCATTCAATTTATCTATATTTTTATTTAAAGTATGAATGATGTTATCAGAAAATTTTATCATGTTTCCATTTTCATCAAATTTTATAAAATTACCGATTATGGTTATGTTATCATAATAACATTCTTTTTCTTTTAAGAACTGTTCTATCACATTTCCAATTCCTGCCGAAAATATGATTACTGGTATATTGCAATTATATAATTTTTTTAAAAAAGCTTTTGCTCCGTTTCGTAATTCTAAATGACTATTATGAATACATTCCTTTAATTTTTCTTTTGTGAGATGATATGTATAATATAAATTCATAGATTTTTCATACCATTCTAACATGTATTTTTCTTTTTCTTGTATATCTATTGTATAATCTAATTCTATTGGTCCATACTTTTGAGAAATCTTATCTAGGCTGTTAGATATCTCCTTTCCCATCACTTCTTTATTAGCACTAGCATCCCAAGAATCTACACTTTCACTTGATGTAATCGTCTTATCAAAATCTATAAAAATACATATATTATCTTTATGTATTAACTTTTTAAATCTATTTATCTTTTCTTCATTATTTATATATATCATTAAAAATCCCTACTTTTCTTATTTTTCATTATATCAATTTTTCTCATCTAGTAAATCATATCTTTTAAATATCGTAATAATCATATTATACACAAGTTTTTTGCCTAGCAATTCTCTAAATTTAGTTGTTTTCATTTTCCCTTCATTTCTTAAATTTTCTAGCTCTTTTCCTAAGCGATTATACTCATTTAATATATCTTGTAAAGCTCTTTCAAAATTTTCTAATCTTTCCATTTTTTCACCTACTTTTTTATTTCCGCTTCTATAGTATCATAAAGTGTTCTGATAATCAAATTAGAAATAAAATTTTAACTTTATCTTTTTTCTTTGTTGTGCTATAATGCAAATATAAATTTTATAGAGATAGGAGCATGACAAATGAAAAACTTTTTTATTATACTTGCAATGAAGGTATTAAATATTGTATTAAAGCTATTTGGAAAGCATGGAGGTAACTTTTTAGGAAAAATTGCTTTTGACTGGAATCCAGAAATTTTTAAATATTTCAAAGTAGATTGTCCTGTTATTGCTGTTACAGCAACAAATGGAAAAACCATGACAAATAATGCGATTGGATATGTTTTTCAGACAGCTGGAAAAAAGGTAATTAGTAACAAAGAAGGAAACAATATGGAAACTGGTATTCTTTCTACTTTATTAAAATCTTGTACTTTAACAGGAAACATAAAAGCAGATTATTTAGTATTTGAAGTAGACGAAGGTTATGTACCGGTTGTATTTAAAGATTTTCGATTAGATACTTTAGTTATATTAGATTTCTTCAGAGACCAATTAGACAGAAATGGTGAAGTAGAATCCTTAATTTTGAAAATCAATGACTTCCTAAAAAATTATACAGGAAATTTAATCTTAAATAATGATGACCCAAATGTTGCAAGATTAGGAAAAGCAAATCCGAATAATGAAAATATCTATTATTTCCATGTGGATAGATATCCATATGCTACAGATGATATGAAAGAAGCTGGAGAAGGAAAATTTTGTCCATTTTGTAAGACACGTTTGGAATATGAATATTATCAATATTCTCATATTGGAAAATTTGTATGCCCAGATTGTGGATATGGTAATAATAAAATCTATAAAGAAGCTAAAAATATTAATCTTAATGAAATGACTTTTGAAATTGATGATGTTTTATATAAGATTAAATCAAATAGTATCTATATTATCTATAATTTTACTGCTGTTATTAGTTGTTGTTCTTTATATAATATTGATACCAAATATATACAAGAAGCATTAGCAAACTTTGAATTAAATAATGGTAGATTAGAAAAATTAGTAATTAAAGATGCCCCTACCATTATAAACTTAGCTAAAAATCCAACAGGTAGCAATGTTAGTTTACGATTACTAAATGAAGATGATGAAGAAAAAGAATTATTATTTGTCTTAAATGATAATAAAGCAGATGGTTTTGATGTTTCTTGGATTTGGGATATTAATTTTGAAAATTTAAACAATGTTAAAAGAATTGTAACTGCTGGAACAAGAAGTTATGATATTGCCATTAGAATTAAAACAGCTGGATTTGATGCCAATAAAATTGAAGCTTTTCTAGACCTAGAACAAGCTGTAAAAGCTTTATATACCAATACAACTAAAAAATATGTGATTGCAAATTATACCTCTTTACAACCTACTAGAGCAGAAATTTTAAAATTAAAATAGGAGTTGAAATATAATGAAAGAATTAAAAATACTATACCTATACCCTGATATGTTAGAATTATATGGTGATTATGGAAATATACAAGTATTAAAGTATAGATTAGAGAAACGTGGATTTAATTGTATTGTTGATAGATATTCTATTGGTGATGAAAAGCCAGATTTTAAAAGTTATGATATCATTTTTGCAGGTGGAGGAGCTGACAATGAACAAAGTATTTTATCAGAAGATTTAATTCAATACAGAGCAGACATTAAAGAAGCTGAAAATGAAGGTATATTCTTTTTACTAATTTGTGGTGCCTATCAATTATTTGGTAAATATTATAAAGGTGTTGAAGGAAATATCATTCCTGGTTTAGAAATATTTCCATATTATACAGAAGCAATCGCTGATAGAAAAAAAAGATGTATTGGAAATATTGTCCTTGATGTTACTTTAAATGGTAAAGATTCAAAAGTGATTGGCTTCGAAAACCATGGTGGACAAACTTATGATATTCCCACTCCTTTCGGAAAAGTTTTATTCGGAAATGGAAATAAATTTGGTGATACAGAAGAAGGATTTTTTAAAGAAAATGTCATTGCTACTTATTTACATGGTCCTCTTCTTTCTAAAAATCCCGAATTGTCAGATTATATAATTAAACATTGTTTAGATAGAAAATATCAAGAAGATATTGTTTTAGAACCTTTAAATGATGAATTCGAAAATTTATGCAGAAAACAATTGTTAGATAGATTTTTGAATAGTTAGTAGTGATTATAAAATCTTAATTATTCTGAAATTAAAAAATGTGTACTAACAAAATTCTTAATTTTATTAGTACACGCTTTTTTTATAATTTAAAATCTACTGGTTTATGCTCTTTTAAACTTTCTTGAACATCTAATATTCTCTGATTTGAAGAACCTCTGAATCTTAGACTTAAATCTTTTTTATCTTCTTCAAATTTGCCATCTACCATGACATCTATATATTTTAAAAGTTCTTTAGTTGTTTCATTATTAGGAGCCATTTTTTCTACAACATCTTTTTCAAAATCAAACCCTGTATAGCACCATATATTTTTGTTAGGGAATTTTTCTTTTACTTTTTTTACTAATGGTAATAATCCTTCTTGATTCTGTTTTTCTAAAGGTTCTCCTCCTAAAAGAGTTAGTCCTGAAATATAGTCATGATCTAAATAATTAATGACTTGATCTATTTGTTCATCTGTAAATTTATTGCCATAATTGAAATCCCAAGCACATTCATTAAAGCATCCTTTGCAATGATGATTACAACCACTTACAAAAACAGATACTCTAACACCTTCTCCATTTGCCACATCTACTCTTTTTATATCTGCATAATTCATATTCTATCCCTCTTTTCTCCATTTTTAACATTTTGTTGGAAATAAAAAAGGGAATTGGATATTCCCTTTTTTATACTACAAATGCATTACTCTTTGTTTAATTTCTTTTGTTTTTCCTGCATTCCAGAAGTTTTCTCCTAAATATCCACAAGTTCTTCTAACAACTGTCATTTTTGAATGGTCTTTATTTCCACAATTTGGACATTCCCACTCATTATCTTTATTTAAGATAATTTCTCCATCAAATCCACAAACATGACAGTAATCTGATTTTGTATTAAATTCAGCATATTGAATATTATCATAGATAAATTTAACAGCTGTTTCTAGTGCATCAATGTTTTTTTGCATATTTGGTATTTCAATATATGAAATAGCTCCACCTGAAGATACTTTTTGGAATTCACTTTCAAATGAAAGCTTAGCAAATGCATCAATTTTTTCTCTTACATCTACATGATATGAGTTTGTATAATATCCTTTGTCTGTTACATCTTTGATTGTACCAAATTTTTCTTTGTCAATTCTAGCAAATTTGTAACATAAACTTTCTGCTGGTGTTCCATATAATGCAAATCCAATATTAGTTTCTTTTTTCCATCTATCTACTGTTTCTCTTAAATGTCTCATAACTCTAATTGCAAAATCATGTCCTTCTGGTGTTGTATGTGATACACCTTTCATCACTTTTGTCATTTCATATACACCAATATATCCTAGAGAAATTGTTGAATATCCACCATATAATAATTTGTCTATTTTTTCACCTTTTGCTAATCTTGCAATAGCACCATATTGCCAGTGAATTGGGCTAATATCTGAATGTGTTCCAAGTAATGCATAATGTCTACACATTAAAGCTTCTTTACATAGTTCTAGTCTTTCATCTAATAATTTCCAGAATTTATCTTCATCACCATCTGCAACAATTGCTACTTGTGGTAAGTTGATACTTACAACACCTTGATTAAATCTTCCTTCAAATTTATAATTTCCATTTTCATCTTTCCAAGGTGATAAGAAGCTTCTACAACCCATTGGACTAAATACATTACCTTCGTAGTTTTCTTTCATTTTCTTAGCTGAGATATAATCTGGGTACATTCTCTTTGCTGAACATTTAACAGCTAATTTTGTTAAGTAATCATATTCTCCACCTTTTAAACAGTTACATTCATCTAATACATATACTAATTTTGGGAATGCTGGTGTTACATATACACCTGCTTCATTTTTTATACCTTGATATCTTTGTCTTAATACTTCTTCAATAATCATTGCATTTTCTTTAATGTATGGATCTCCCTCTTCTAGATGTAAGAATAATGTTACAAAAGGAGATTGTCCATTGGTTGTCATTAATGTATTGATTTGATATTGAATCGTTTGTACACCTGCTTTTAATTCTGCTTTTAATCTATCTTGTACTAAATCTTCTATAATATTATCAGATAATTTACCTTTATATTTTTTCTCTATTTCTGATTTAAATTTATTATAGCTTTTTCTTAAATATTTTCCTAAATGTTTTAAGTCTACTGATTGTCCACCATATTGGTTACTTGCAACTGCTGCAATAATTTGTGTTGTTACTGTACATGCTACTTGGAAACTTTTTGGACTTTCTATCATTTTTCCATTCATAACTGTTCCATTATCTAACATATCTGATATATTAATTAAACAACAGTTAAAGATTGGTTGTACAAAGTAGTCTGCATCATGGAAATGTAAAATTCCGTCAGCGTCTGCTTTGGCAATTTTTTCTGGTAATAATAGTCTTCTTGTTAAATCTCTTGATACCTCACCTGCAATGTAATCTCTTTGTGTTGAAGCAAGTAACGTATTTTTATTTGAGTTTTCTTCTGCTAGTTCTTTATTTTCATTTCTGATTAATCCTAATATGGTTTCATCAGTTGTATTTTGTTTTCTAACCAATGCTCTTGTATATCTATATACAATATATTTTTTAGCTAATTCATATTTTTCAATTTCCATTAATTTTTCTTCAATGATATCTTGGATATCTTCAACTAACATTCTCTTTTTATTTAAATCTTCTATATATTGAATAATTCCTTTTATATCTTCCTTATTTGCTCTTTCTTTTGGTTTTACCTCCTGATTTGCCTTTTCAATTGCTACTTGAATTTTTGCTCTGTCATAATCAACAGCTCTTCCATCCCTTTTAATAACTTTCATTTTACATTTCCTCCTTCGATTAGTATGGTTACATTATATCTCTACATTTTTTATTTTCCGTTGCAAAAGCAACACATTATGAAAAAAAACTTTTTTCACTTCTTAATCTCTTCCACCTCTAAGTTTTTTTCTTTTGTTACAAATATGTTACAAAAATATTACAAATATATTTTTACATTTTTGTTGCTTCTGCAACTTTTTTAATATATAATGCTTATGTAGTTTAAAAGGAGGAAAAAACGTGAATACCAACTTTAACATAGAAAATTTCATTCTTGACTTTTCAAATTCATGTCAAAAAAAGCAGAAAAAAATCTTTAGCAAAAATGAAGTTGTTACAACTTATATTAAAAATCGAAATCAATTATGTATATTATTAGATGGAAATGCTGATTTAGTGCGTTATGACTTAAATGGTAATCGAACGATTGTAGAGCATTTTTCAAAAAATGCCCTTTTTGGTGAAGTGTTTTATACCATTACAACAAATAATGAATTATTAGTTGAAGCAAAATCGAATTGTACAGTTCTTTTCTATATCTATGATGATATTTTTCATAAATGTAGAAATAATTGTAAATTTCATCAAACCTTATCTGAAAACTTGCCACAACTAATTTTAAATAAAGTAACTGATTTAAATATGAGAATTGAATTATTAACCAAAAGATCTACTAGAGACAAACTACTTGGCTATTTTTCTTTACTATCTACTCGAAAACTAAGTACTTCTTTTGAACTTCCTTTTTCTTTAACTGATTTAGCTGATTACTTAAGTGTTGACAGAAGTGCGATGATGAGAGAATTAAAATTATTAAAAGAAGATGGCTTTATTGAAAAAATAGGAAATCGAATTATTTTGTTATATAAATAAAAGGGAAATTGAGAATGAACTCATTTTTCCCTTTTTTAAATTGTAAAATCTAAAAAATATAGAATATAAAGTCATTACACGATTTTGTATAAGCTAAATTTTCACAGGAATTCTAAAAGAAAAAAATGTGCCGCTTTCATTCAGGCTCAATCCAGTAATATATTCATTTCGCATAATATGTCGAATGTGATTGGAGTACTTGTACTCTTTCTTAATCAAAAATAAATGAGGAAGCGCGAATTCTTGCAGCGAGAGGCTCATTTATTTTTGAT